>NZ_QKTT01000020.1:0-39286 GCF_003234555.1 Curtobacterium sp. MCBD17_019
ACTCCGCGCTCGCCTACTACTCGCCCATCGAATTCGAGAACCTCTACACCGCCGCCGAAACCGCGGCATGATCAACACAAAGAGAGCGTCCGGGAAACCCGGGACAGGTCACTAGCGCGTATGCGCCAGGTGGGTCCCTACGATGGCGCCATGCCCGGCTTGATCCTGCAACAGCTTCCGCCGACGTCGGCGTGGGCTTCACCGTTCGAGCCGAGGCTGCCGGGCTTCAACGACGGCTGGTGGATTCGTACTTGGCGCGAAAGCGGTCGGGACGAGGCGGATGCGCTGTCGTTTTTCGATAGCGGTGAGGAGGTTGCCAGGGCGATGCTGCTGCCGCATGCACCACAAGCAGCTCATGTCGGCCTGGGACGCCTCGTGCATCCAATGGAGCTAGCGCGATTTGAAGTAGCCGCTCATCGGCAGGGCCAGGGAATTGGTCGCCGCGCCGTCGAACTCATGGTCCAAGACCTCTGGGTGCACGGAGATGCAGCGGGCTTCTATGAGCGGACCGGCTGGATGCGGTACAACCGCGCAGACGGTGACCGATCGATCGTGCCGTTCTTCACGCTGCACGCTTGATCCCTAAGACCTCGCGCCGGGGTTCCTGGTACAGCGTCTCGAACTGACAAAATTTATATTATCGGCGCTCACGCTACACCTCGTTTGGGGGGTATCAGGGCGGAGAAGCCAACCGCTAGGTTCCAAGGATTCATCACCTTGGGGGGACCTGTGCGACGTATCAATGCGCTCAAGGGCGCGCTAACCCTGCTGCTGGTAGCCGGTTCACTTTCTGCGACCACAGCCGCGCATGCAGATGACCTGCACCCAGCGGTGAAGGTCGACATCGATCACCCAGGGACCTTCGTCGACACAGACGGAAACCCGCTCACGGTTTCGTCCGACTCGGGGTCCACCGATGACGCCCGCGTTGTTACCGGAACAACGGTCGGCGGCGATCCCTTCGATGAGACGATCTACTCCGGCTTGGATGTGACCGAATCGGGGACTCCTCCCACCTCGGGCGACAAGTCCGTCCAGACCATCGTCGCTGCGACTCCGACCACCGTTTCCGTGGCATGGAAGGCGCAGGCCGATGCCGACCAGTTCCAGCTTCTTGTCGACGGCGACTCCCTCGGAACACAGCCGACCGGTTCGTTCGTCGCCACGGGACTCACGCCCGGCACGTCCTACGCGCTCCAGATGATTGCCACGTCGCCGTCGAAGGAGACGCAGGCAACTGTTTTTGACCTCGACAAGTGGAAGGCCGATCTCAACCAAGCACTCGACGCCGATGCTGCCGACAACGGATCGTCCCCATCACCCAGCGACACCCCAGCCCCGACGCCGGCTCCGACCGACACGGCGACGCCGGCTCCGACCGACACCCCAACGCCGGCTCCGACCGACACGGCGACGCCGGCTCCGACCGACACCCCAACGCCGGCTCCTGCCGATGATTTCGACAGCACCACGACCGGGGCGACGGCGCCAGCGTTTTCGACGACCCAGAATCTCTCCGTGAAGACGCCGGCAGCGCCGGTCACGCAGTCGCTGAGGGCTCGACGGCTTGCAGCAACGGCCGCGGTGCCGGCGACGGTCGCGTCGACCGCGGTGAACTATCGGACGTTCATCCCCTGGACCACAATTGCGGACGGCGGCGACGCCAGCGACCAAACCATCGCTGACGGCTGTATCGCCGAGTACAACGTGCTCGACTTACACGAAGCGCCACTTGTCGCCCTCGCGAGTGCGGCGGCCGAGACGTTCAAGGGCGACGGCCGGGGCTTTCAGCAGCCCGCCGCCTCTGACGACCACCCCTACCGCACCGAAGCCGTCGTCAACGTTGACTGGAACGATCAGACCGTCGACACCGGGGCAGACACCGGCTACACCCGCATCCTCAGCACCGACGACGGCTCAGTTCTCGCCCAGCGACAGGCACCCATCACTGGTATCACGTTCGCAAAGGACACT
This sequence comes from Curtobacterium sp. MCBD17_019, assembly GCF_003234555.1. Classification (NCBI taxonomy): domain Bacteria; kingdom Bacillati; phylum Actinomycetota; class Actinomycetes; order Micrococcales; family Microbacteriaceae; genus Curtobacterium; species Curtobacterium sp. MCBD17_019. The sequence goes on from NZ_QKTT01000020.1 coordinate 1,975, forward strand.
GACTTCAGTAACGGTTATGCCCGGGTTCTCATCAACCATGTAGCTAACGATCCGTTCTGCCCCCACTTGAAGGAGGTTGGTTCCATCACCTACAAGGCAGCTTTGGACATGTACGCGACGGGCCTGACACGAATCAGCGGTTGGCAATTCACGATGCCCTCTCACGAAGCGTGGGTGAGCTGGAATGGTGCCACCACCTGGACAAACCTCTTCCACAGCACTGCCACCCACCTCTACTGCCTGCTTGCCGGCATTTACGACCTACCCATCGTGATTCTCAAGGGTGACCCGCCGAGCACCAACCCGACAGTGTGCGCGCAAGTCATCTCCGCCCAGGTGAATCGTTCTACGGACGAGTGGGTTACGGTCGCCGGCCAGTTCGGCCTCACCAAAAGCGGCAATTTGTGGGGCTCGGGCAACGCATCACTCCTCGGGGCCTATGCGAACGGCAGCAGCTCCTGTACGGTCAACGATTTCGTGAACCCTTATAAGATCCACGGGGTGAATGACCCCGCGCTGCACGCACAGCAGACCGGGTACGTCCTGAATGGGGACGGTTCGTTGATCACCTGGACGAATGGCAACGGGCCCGAGACGATCCCGGGAACGTGGAGAAGTTTCGATCTTGATGGCAGTACCGCGGTCGGGATCGCCGGTAGCGGCGACATTCAGGTGTGGGGTCGCAATCCAGACTTCGTCAACAGATCGTATAGCGCCGACCCGTCCTACATTCAGAGCCCGACGCCGATCAGTTCCGGCATCAACTTCACGCAGGTCGCGATAGACCAAGGCACCATCATCGGTCTGGACAGTGACGGCAACGTCTGGCGTCGGGTGAACGACCCCGATAATCCGCCGAACGACGGCCACTACTACCACTACACCTGGCAGCAGTACGACACGGGCGGCGTGAAGTTTGACCAGGTCGCTCAGAGCGCGGGCTACGCCTGGGGACTCACCGGGGACACTATCTGGTCCTTCGACGACGACCTCTGGGACGCGGCCGACAACGATGCGAGCGCCGACACCACTCTCGACGGCATCACGAGCCTCAGCATGGATCGCAGCATCGGCACCATCACCGCCCATCAGGGGACCCTGATGACCGCCTGGGGGGCCCCCGAGGATCTCACGGACGGAAACTCGGGATCCCTCGCTGCGCCCGACATGGCGGGTACTCGGGTGGACTTCCTGGACTTTGTCGCGACGGACGGAGACTGGTATCAGATCGACGAGAATACCGGGGCATGGGTCAATCGCGGAGCGCCGCCGACGGTCTCGCTGTCACCGGAAGACGCGTCTTACACTTGTAGGTACGCCTCATAACTGCATGGAATAACATATTAGTGAGGGTGTGCGCGGCATCAAAATGCCGGGCACACCCTCACTAATTGTTAGGCGTCACGGACCGGTCACTCCAAAGGAATGCAATCCGCTTGTGACGAGCATTCCAATCGGGAAAGATAGCACCATGACTAGACCGATGCATATTGCAAGCCCATTCGCCCACTCTAGCCGTAGCCCGCGGACATATAGAATGAGCAGGAGTAACGCGGCAATTGTTCCTACTGGGACTGCTATAGCTGAAATCAAAGCCCAGTTCGTGTCGCTCAGCGGCGAATAACCAATCGGGAGAACGGCGACATCGTTCAGCGCAAAGAGTGCGGAGACTGCGAGTGCCCAAGTTGCCTTGGTGGCAGCGTGAGGGACTGGGACCGACTGGTGCGCGGAAGACTCCGCCTGAAAGTCCGCCGGATACCTTGGTCTGCGACCCGCCCAGGCTGACCCGTCCCAGTACCGCACATACCACGGGTCCGGATCGTCGTACCAGCCCGGTTCCTGGTTCATGCACGTAGCATAGAGCCACTTGCTGTGGCGACCACTACGAGGCGCCAAAGCAGCGGCGGAGGCTCGGTTAGCGTATTTTGCGGTTCGATCCGAGCGCCCGACGATTCCGAAAGAGGCCTTGTAGATCCGACCAAAAGCTCCTACCTGCCGTTCCTGCAGGTCATTGTGCAACGCGCAGCCGCCGATGTCGGTCGGTGAGCACGGCTGGGGCCACAAGCGGGCCAGCGCGGCACCGTTTCGCACCATCTGAATGCCGTACGGCCCGGTGTCACCGCTCGCGGCCCTCATCGCCGCGATCGCGGCCACGGTCGTCCTGCTGCTGCTCGCGCTGCCCGGCTGCGCGCTCCTTCGCCTCAGGAGACACGCCGGCGTCCGGGTCGACACCGGCGGCGCGTATCGTGTCGCGCGCCCGCTCGGCACGCGTCCGGTCGGCCGCCTTCGTGACCTCGTTGGTGGCCGCCTTCGCCACACGACCGATCGCCCGGCCGACGTGACCGAACGCCTCTTCCCCTGCGTCGCTCATCGCGGCTCCTCCCTGTGTGACCCGCGGGCTCGCGGCAGTCGTCATGCCCTGCTTTGCGGCGCGAACGTCAGCGGCTGCCTGCGAGGCCCGCTGGGCCTCGCGCTGCCGGTCCTCTACCGTGGCCGGTGGCCGCGTCGTCAGCTTCGCGGCCTTCCCCGTAGCCGTGACCCGGGCGGCGAGCTGCCGATCTTCTGCTCACGGAAGGCTGCGGGGATCGCCTGGGTCTCGGCCGCGTCCACGCGGTACCGAGCCCGGAAGGTGTCCACCTCCGCAGCGAGACGGGTCCACTCGCCGCGGCGCTCGACGTCGGCGGGGGCGTCCCCGAGCTGCCGTGCGTCAGACAGCAACAAGTACGACCCAAGCTGGGTCGCCGCAACGTCACTCGAACAGGAACGTCTCGTTCCTGACGAAGCGCCCTCTACGCACTCGAGCCCGGAACGGGCTTCCTCGCACACCGGGAGGCCGGGAACGTCATCCACACCTACGTGATCTTGTCCCACCCGCTGGCATGGTTCGACGGCATCGACTTCGCCGACGCCGACGTCACTCGCGCCCGCATCGCTGCCGAGTTCGATGGATGGGCACCGGAACTCACCGCGCTCGTCACGGACAGCGACACGGCGCCCGTCCTCCGCAGCATCCACGAGCTCCCCGACCGGCACCGTTGGGTCCGGGTCCCGGGCGTGACACTCCTCGGTGACGCCGCGCACGTCACGGTGCCCGGTGGCGAGGGCGCGAACATCGCCATGTTCGAGCGCAGCGAAGCCGAGGCCGCCGCCGCACATGAGACCGTGGATCTGGTGTTCGGCACCGGGGCTCCCCACGCACTGGCATCGCTGTTCGCTGGCGGCGACCCGGTCGGTGACGACGTGACGCAGTCGCGGTGAAGCGTCACGGCGCCCCCATCGGCGCCCGGACTCACGGCCGCGGCGGGAGCGCCCGGATGACGTCGAGCCCGGGGGAGAGCTCGACGTCGCCCACGGCGAACGGCACTAGCACCGTGTCACCCGCGGCGAGCGGGAGCGTGCCCGACCCGGACCCCATCGTCCCGCTGCCGCCGACGACCACGACGACCGCGAACGCCGCCGGCAGGCGCACGGGTTCCGTCGTGCGGATCCGTTCGGCGCGGAAGAACGGGTCCGCGGCGGGCGGGAACACGGAGGCGGTGGTGCTGTCGGGTGCCGTCGGGTCGCCGACGAGCCGGGCGACGTCCTCCGCGGTCCAGGCGCGTCGGTCGAGTGCCCGGAGCGACTCGTGCAGCTCGTTCCCCATGAGCGCCGTGGCAGCGTCGAGGCCCGCGTAGCCGTCGTACTCGAGCAGGATCGACAGGTCCGCCGGCTGCTGCAGCTCCACGAGCGTGATGCCGGGGCCGATCGCGTGCGGCACCCCCGCGGGCACGAGCAACACGGACCCGGGGCGCAGCGGCACGCGGTGCATCGCGGCGAGCATCGCGCCGGCGTCCTGCTCCGCGAACCAGGCTGCGGCGTCGGCCTCGGAGACCTCGCGCGTGAACCCGAGGGACGCGTAGCCGTCGACGCCGTCCGCCACGGCGAGCACGATCCACGCCTCGGTCTTGCCGCGGGGCTCGCCGAGGTGGGTGCGGGCGTGGTCGTCGTCCGGGTGGAAGTGCACGAACAGGCGCTCCGCCGTGTCGAGCAGCTTCACGAGGAGCATGGTCTCGGCACCGAACCGGGCGACGTGCTCCGAGCCGAGGAACCCCTGGGGGTCGGCCCGGACGGCGTCGCGGAGCGTCAGTCCCGGCGCGAGCTCGGTGAGGCCCACGTGGTCGGACCCGTGCACGGTCGTGACCGAAGCCACGAAGTCTTCGGGCGTGTACGGGTCCACCTCGGACTCGGGGAGGCCTCGGAAGCGCGCGATGCCGGCGCCGCCCCGGTAGGGCCGGGCAGGCGGCTGGTTCGCGGCGAGGCGGATGGGGGCAGCGGACCATTCGGCTCGTGCAGCGTCGTCCGCTGCGTCGTGCGGCTCGGGTCGGTCAGGCAAGGTGCACCACCGCGTAGAGGTCGAGGGTCGGGATGGTCACACGCGCGACGCCGTCGGCGAGGTGCACGGGCGCGGTCTCGGGGTCGAGGCCCGGCCGGTGGACGGTCGCGGTCGTGATCGCGCGATCCGTGCGGACGCCGATCTCGAAGTCGAGCCGGCACTGGACGGCGTCGTCGGCCTCCTGGTAGTCGAAGTTGACGACGTGGACGGCGAGCGTGTCGTCGGGCAGATGGTGGACGTTGACGGCCATCGCCTCATCGAACTCGCCGAGGACGTCCTGCGGTACCAGGTCGGGGATCGCGCGCACGTCGTCGAGGTGGTTCGTCCCGGCGTGGGTGAGCAGGGCCTCCCGGTCGACCGCCGGCAACTCGGTGCCGTAGGCGCCGTTGACCACGACGCGTCCACCCTGGTCGAGATAGCCGAGGAGCGCCTCGTGCTGGCGGGCGCTCATGTTCCACGCGTCCGGTACGACCACGGTCGCGTAGGGGGCGAAGGTCGCTGCCACCGTGTCGTCCTGGCGGAGGCCCTCGTCCGGCAGGACGATCGCGTCGAAGGTGCGGCCGGACCGGCTCAGGCACTCGATGGTCTCCCAGTACGAGGAGGCGCGCGCGTCGACCGCCTCGACGGGCTCGAACCAGCGGCCGTCGTCGCTGAACATGTCCGAGTCCATCATCGCCCGCATGACACTGGGGACGGAGTACACGACGGCGGTGCTGTGCACGGAGACGTTCGACGTGACGGCGTCGAGACCGACGAGCGCCTGACCGGTCTCGACCGCCAGGTCCTTCGGCACCCAGTAGGAGTCCTTCACCTCGGTCCCGAGCCACGAGCCGTACGGCAGGGACATGTTCGCGCCCATCGCGTTCGCCTCGAAGATCGACAGGCGGAACAGGTCGTGGGCGCGTCCTCGCTGGATGCGGCGGAGCAGGTCCTCGGTGATGCCGCCGTACGGGTTCTCGACCGCGACGAGCGGACGTCCGCGGCTCATCCCGACGCCGTGGCGGAAGTACCAGGGCTGCTGGTACTTCGTCTCGCGCATCTCGGTGACGAGCACGTCGACGTCGTCGACCATCGCCTCGTAGAACGGCGCGCAGTCGTAGAAGTTGCCGGCGACGCGGACCTGCTTGCCCTGCGACGCCGCGTACTCCTTCACGTACGAGGCGACCTCGTGGAACGTCTCGGTGATCGCGATCTGCAGGAAGCGGCAGTACTCGGCGTACAGCGGGTACGTCTGCGGGGCGGTGCCCGTCCGGTACCCCTGGTCGAGCAGCCACTGCCGGTAGTCGAACGTGGCGAGGTCGACCCCGGCGAGTTCCGTCGGGGGTGTGTCGAGGGTCTGCAGGTACGCCCGGAACCCCTTGACGCAGTCCTTGCAGAAGCAGCCGCCGTAGCGCAGGGCGAGCAGCGGCACGTCGGTCTCGTCGAGCTGGACCCCGGGCGCCCCGGCGTCGATCTGGATGCGGATGACCGCCTTGAGGTACTCGCGCCAGACCGGGTTGTTCCGGTCGGCGAGGTAGCAGGACTGGCCCGTGCCGTCGACCTCCACCCAGTGGGCGTGCAGGGGGCGGCCCTCGAGGTCGCGGGACACGACCTCCTCCCACAGGTCGGTGACCTGGTCGCCGTCGCTGTTGACGAGGCCGTCGGGGAAGTAGTGGCGGAACGGCTTCCAGTCGGCCGGTCCGGTGTCGGTCGAGAACTCGCGGAGGCCCATCGTCGTGCGCGTGCCGACGTCCCGCAGCTGGTTCTGGGCCAGCACGCGACCGTCCTCGACCTCGGCGGGGAACTCCCACGCCTGCGCCTCGAACACGATGCCGAACAGGTCGACGCCGCGCTCCTTCGTGTACGCGATGAACTCCGACTCGTTGACGTAGCCGTGCTGGCGGAACCGCTGCGGGATCGGCCCGAACGCCTCGTCCTCCAGGTACGGGAGGCTGATCACGCCGCCGCCGAGGCCGGCCCAGACGAGCATCGTCCCACCCATCTCGACGACGTCGTCCGCCATCGTGAGCCGCCGCGGGGGCATGCTCGGGTGGTAGCAGTGCTCGTTCGGGTACCAGCCGTCGAAGTAGATACCGCGTTCCATGTGTCGCTCTTCCTCCCACAGCGTCGTGGGCACGTGACGGGTCCGACCCGTCGGTCAGCTCCCGATGACGGGAGTGTCCATGAACCGGGCAGCGGCGCTGCGCCGGATGACCACGTCGACCGGGACCACCTGGGACCGCGTGTCGTCGTCGAGTGTGAGCACCATCCGCGCCGCCGACTGGCCCATGCCCCAGGCCGGCTGCGCCGCGACGGTGATCGCCGGGTCGACGAGGCGCGCCCACGGCACGTCGTCGAACATGACCAGCGAGAGGTCCTCGGGCACGCGGAGACCGCGGTCGCGGACCGCGGCCAGCACCGCCTCGCCGAGGATGTTGTTCGAGGCGAGGAGCGCGGTCGGCGGCACCGCCGAGTCGAGGAGGCGGATCGCGCTCGCGTAGGCGGTGTCCCGGGTGAACCGGGTGCGCACGACGAGTTCGTCGATCACGGGGACGCCCGCCTGCTCGTGGGCGAGCCGGTACCCCGCCTCGCGCTGGCTGCCCGTCGTGAGTTGGGAAGGCCCACCGAGGTACCCGATCCGCTCGTGCCCCAGGGCGAGGAGGTACTCCGTCAGTCGGCGGGCGCCCCCGAGGTTGTCCGCCAGGATGGACGGCACGTCGAGGTCGGCCATCGTCCGGTCGGCGAACAGCACGTTGATGCCGATCGCCCGCGCGGTCTCCCACGCGTCGAGGTTGCTCCCCGTGGGGAAGGCGATGATCCCGTCCACGCGTTGCTCGACGAGCAGGTCGATGTACTCCCGCTCGGTCGCCGGGTCCTCGCCGCTCGCGCAGAGGATCACGTGGCGTCCGAGCTCCTTGGCGCTCGCGAGGACCCCCTGGGCGAACTCCCCGTAGAAGTTGTTCGAGATGTCGGTGACGATGAGGCCGATGTTGTTCGTCGTCCGTCGTTTCAGGTCCCGACCGAGCGCGCTCGGACGGTAATGCAGGTCCTTGGCCGCCGCCTCCACCCGCTGGCGCGTGGCCGGGGCGACCGCTCCGACGTTCGAGAAGACCCGCGACACCGTGCCCATGCCGACGCCGGCCGCCTCGGCGACCTCGCGCATCGTGACCTGGCCCCGCTTGGGGCGTTGCGTGCTGTCGGTCATCCGTCGCTCCTCCCTGACGCGGCGCTCGCCGCGTGCCCTGCATAGCGCAGAGCGACAGGGACGACGTCCCGAGCGGGGGCAGCGGCGTTGCGTGGCATCGCGTCCCTCCTCGGGCAGGCAACAGAAAGTGGAACCGTTTCCACATCGAACAGTAGGAGGAACGCGCTGGCGCTGTCAATGGTGGCGGGCTCGGAGGCCCGATTCCGCCATATTTCTTGGCCAGAGGAGTTGACAACCCTCGACGCGCGTGCGCATTGTTGGAACCGTTACCACTCAGCATCGATGCTGTGAGGGTCCGAGGAGCCGCGATGGCGCGGCCGGAGAGGTCCACATGACTGCACCATCCGCCTCCGTCGCGGAGCACATGCGGGCGAGCGTCCTGCACGCCCCGGGCGACGTCCGTGTCGACACCGTGCCGGTGCCCCGACTCGATCCCGACCAGGTCCTGGTCCGGATCGCCGCCGTCGGCGTCTGCGGCTCGGATGTCCACTACTTCCACGAGGGCCGCATCGGCTCGTTCGTCGTCGAGCAGCCGATGATCCTCGGCCACGAGTCGGCGGGCACGATCGTCGCCGTCGGGGCTGCGGTCTCGCCGGACCGCGTCGGCGAGCGCGTGTCGATCGAGCCGCAGTGCGCCTGCCGACACTGCGACCAGTGCAAGCACGGCCGCTACAACCTCTGCACCTCGATGGAGTTCTACGCGACGCCGCCGATCGACGGCGCGTTCGCGGAGTACGCCGCCATCCAGACCGATCACGCCCATCCGATCCCGGACACGATGTCGATCGAGGCCGCGGCGCTCTGCGAGCCGCTCAGCGTCGGCATCTGGGCCAACCAGAAGGCGCAGACCACGCCCGGGAGCTCGGTGTTCATCGCCGGGGCCGGGCCGATCGGTGTCATCGCCGCGCAGGTCGCTCGCGCGTTCGGCGCGACGCGGATCATCGTCAGCGACCCGGTGGCCGAACGCCGGGAGGTCGCACTCCGCTTCGGCGCGACGGAGGTCGTCGACCCCATGGTCGTCGACGTCGCCACCGCCGACTACGAGGTCGACGCCTTCATCGACGCGTCCGGCGCCGAACCCGCCGTCCGCGCCGGCATCCACGCCGTCGCTCCCGCGGGTCGTGTCGTCCTCGTCGGCATGGGCGCCGACGAGATCCGGCTCCCGGTGTCCCGCATCCAGAACCGCGAGCTCGTCGTCACCGGGGTGTTCCGGTACGCGAACACGTGGCCGATCGCCATCCGGCTCATCGCAGCCGGGCTCGTCGACGTGGACGCACTCGTCACCGGTCGGTTCGGCCTCGACGAGGTCGAGGCCGCGCTCGACGCGGCGACGCGCCCCGACACGCTCAAGGCCGTCGTCGTCCCCTGATCTCCCGTCGCCCGTTTCGTGGCCTCGGCCCGTCCACCCGGACGTCCCCGCAACACACCATCCCGAGACTCCTGAGGAGTACCCCCATGAAGATCCCCGCATCGTCGCGGCCGATCACCCGCGGACGACTGATCCGCCGGACCGCCGCCACCGTCGCCGCCGCAGCCGTCGCGATCTCCCTCGCCGCGTGCAGCGCCGGCGGCAGCGGCTCGTCCAGCAGCGCCATCACGGCCTGGAGCACCACCGCCGACAAGCCGAACATCCAACCGTCCATCGCGACGTGGAACAAGGCGCACCCCGACCAGAAGATCACCGACTCGTACTTCGGCACGAACGACTTCAAGGACAAGATCCGCACCGCGATCAACTCGCCGCAGGCACCCACGCTCGTCTACAACTGGGGCGGCGGCACGCTCAAGTCGTACGTCAAGGCCGGGCTCGTCAAGGACCTCAGCAGCGACCTCAAGTCGGACGCGTCCTTCACCGACAAGATCGTCCCCTCGATCGCGGACACCGGCAAGGTGAACGGCAAGACCTACGCGATCCCCGCGAGTTCCACCGCGCCCGTGGTCCTGTACATGAACAAGGACGTGCTGCAGAAGGCCGGCATCAGCGAGGCTCCGGCCACCTGGGACGACCTGCTCAAGGACGTCAAGAAGCTCCGCGCGGCCGGGGTGGCCCCGATCTCGCTCGGTGGTCAGAGCAAGTGGCCGTACCTCATGTACATCGAGTACCTCGTCGACCGGATCGGCGGCCCTGCTCCGTTCCAGGCGATCCTCGACAACAAGCCGAACGCCTGGTCCGACCCCGCCGTGATCCAGGCCACGACGATGATCCAGCAGCTCATCAAGGCCGGGGGCTTCGCGGACGGGTTCGCGTCAGTGTCCGCCGACACGAACGCCGACCTCGCGCTCATGGTGACGGGCCGCGCGGGCTTCCTCCTCCAGGGCACGTGGGCCTACTCGGGTATCTCGTCGATCGATCCGAACTTCGTCAAGAGCGGCAAGCTCGAGGTCGCACCGTTCCCCGCGGTCTCCGGCGGCAAGGGCGACCCGAAGGACATCGCGGGCAACCCCTCGGTCTACTGGTCGGTGTCGTCCAAGGCGTCCACCGCCCAGACGAAGGCCGCGCTGCAGTACGTGACCAAGAGCGTCTGGAACGACTCGTACGTGAACACGATGATCGGGCAGGGGCAGATCCCGCCGGTCACCGGGGTGTCGTCGAAGCTCAAGGGCGACTTCGCCAAGCAGGCGGAGCAGATGATCACGGACGCGCCGCACTTCCAGCAGTCCTGGGACCTCGCGCTCAGCCCCGCCGCCTCGACGGAGTTCTGGACCCAGCTCGACCTGCTCTTCAACCAGTCGGAGACGCCGAAGCAGTTCTCCGACCACATGAACACGACCATCGGCAAGTAGGCATGCGCACACGGAACGGTGGGGCCGTCATCGACGGATCGGCCCCGAGCAGTTGGTTCGTCATCCCCGCACTCGCGATGTTCCTGGCGTTCGCGATCATCCCGCTGGTGATCGCGCTGGGACTCAGCTTCACGAGTTGGGACGGCCTCACCGCTCCCGTGTTCAACGGGATCCGCAACTGGATCAGCCAGCTCGGCGATCCACTGACCTACCACGCGCTGTGGCTCACGCTGCAGGTGATCGTGATCTCGTGGGTGATCCAGACGCCGATGAGCATCCTCGTCGGGGTCTTCGTGTCGGGCAAGCAGCGGTACCGCGCCGTCCTCGCCGCGCTGTACTTCCTGCCCCTGATCCTGTCGTCGGCCGCGATCGCGATCGCGTTCAAGGCGCTGCTCGACCCGAACTACGGCGTCGGTCACGCGTTCGGGTTGCCCGCGCTGTCGAAGGACTGGCTCGGCAGCCCCGCCACGGCGCTGTACGTGGTGATCTTCGTCATCGCGTGGCAGTTCATCCCGTTCCACTCGCTGCTGTACCAAGCCGGCGCGCGCCAGATCCCGGCGTCCCTCTACGAGGCGTCGCAGATCGACGGGGCCGGACGGGTCCGCCAGTTCTTCAGCATCACGCTGCCGCAGCTCCGGAACACGATCATCACGTCCTCGACGCTCATGATCGTCGGGTCCCTGACCTACTTCGACATCGTGTACGTCCTCACGCAGGGCGGCCCCGGGTACGCGACCCGGATCCTCCCACTCGACATGTACCTGACCGGCTTCTCCGCCAGCGACCTCGGCGACGCGAGCGTGCTCGCCGTCATCCTCGTCGTCATCGGATTGGTCATCGCGCTCGCACTCACCCGGTTCAGCGGGTTCAACCGCATGACCAGCGAGCAGGAAGGCGCCTGATGGCGATCGCAAGCGTCCGGGACACCGCCGTGGGCGGATCCACCACGACCCGCACGAACGGCGCCGGTCGGCCACGGCGCACACGGGCCAACCGGAACGTCGTCGGCGCGGTCGCGGCCTGGGTCTGGCTCGCCGTCGTGCTCCTGCCGATCTACTACGTCGTGATCACGAGCATCACCGCGCAGGGCTCGTACTACACGCGGAACCCCCTCGCGCCGCCGACGCACCCGACCCTGGCGAGCTACGCGCTCGTGCTGCAGTCCGGCTTCGGCGTCTACTTCGCGAACAGCGTGATCGTCTCGCTCGTCACCGTCGTCGTGACGACCGCCGTCTGCCTGCTCGCGGCCTACGCGATCGTGCGCTCGCGGCGGTGGATCGTCCGGAGCACCTACTCGCTGTTCCTCCTGGGCCTGGCGATCCCGCTGCAGGCGACCGTCATCCCGCTGTTCTTCGTACTCGGCCGCGTCGGCCTGTACGACACGCTCGCCGCGGTGATCCTGCCGTCGATCGCCTTCGCGATCCCGATCACGGTCCTCATCCTCGTCAACTTCATCCGCGACATCCCGGGGGAGCTGTTCGAGGCGATGCGGGTCGACGGTGCGGGGCAGTGGGCCATCCTGTGGCGCCTCGTGCTCCCGCTCTCGCGGTCGTCCATCGCGACGGTCGCGATCTACGACGCGCTCCAGGTCTGGAACGGGTTCCTGCTGCCCCTCGTGCTGACGCAGAGCGACGACAAGCGCGTCCTGCCGCTCGCGCTGTGGAACTTCCAGGGGCAGTTCAGCATCAACGTGCCGGCGACGCTCGCGGCGGTCGTGCTCTCGGCGCTGCCGATCCTGGTGCTGTACCTGCTCGCGCGGCGGCAGCTCGTCGCCGGGCTCACCATGGGCGCGGGCAAATGAGCGCGCGCTGACCGCAGTGGCCGCGCGCGCTGACCGCAGCGTCCGCGTCAGGGCGCGGCCCGGTCGAACAGGCGCCCGGTGACGGTCGTCGGTTCGATGACCACCGTCGCGATCTTCGGCGTGGGCAGCATCGACCGGAGTCGCCCCGCCGTGCCGTCGTTCGCCTGGGTCGTGTGGGCTGGCCCGCGGACGACGACGCTCCAGGCGGTCCACCCGTCGTGGTGGTCGACCTCGAAGACGAGTTCACGTCGGTCGGCCACGGCGGCGAGGATCGCGTGGCTCGAGGTCGCGAAGACGATCTGGCGGTCGTCGGAGAGGTGGTTGACGGGCAGGATCTCGATGCTCTCGTCGGTGCGGAACGCCACCCGCCCGGTGCTCGCGTCGCGCAGTCGGGTCCAGCACTGGTCCGGATCGAGGACCAGGACGAGCTCCTCGACCGGTGCGGTCGACGCGTGGGCGCCGGGCCGGTCGGAGGTGCGGGTCGGGACGGGCTCGGGGTCGTTCCGGTGCTCGCTCACTCGTTGTCACCACCCGTGGCAGCAGTGGCCGAGACGGTGTCGACACCGACGTTCGCCGAACGGACCGCGGCGGCGTCGTGGTGCGCGTCACCGTCGTCGGTCCAGGTCCAGTCGGCGACCTCGGGGATGTCCTCCCCGTGCTCCCGGGTCCAGGCGCGGGCAGCCATGCGGGCGTCCTGCATGCGCTGACGGAGTCCGGCTGAGCGGGACGCGAGCCCGGGAACGCGGTCGAGCACGTCGATGACGAGGTGGTACCGGTCCATGTCGTTGAGCATGACCATGTCGAAGGGCGTCGTCGTCGTGCCCTCCTCCGTGTAGCCGCGGACGTGCAGGTTGCCGCTGCCGTGTCGGCGGTACGTCAGTCGGTGGATGAGCCACGGGTACCCGTGGTAGGCGAAGACGACCGGCTTGTCGGGGGTGAACACGGCGTCGAACTCCGCGTCGGACAACCCGTGCGGGTGCTCGCCCTCGCTCACCAACCGCATGAGGTCGACGACGTTGACGACCCGGACCCGGAGCGACGGGACCTCGCGGCGGAGGATCGACGCGGCCGCCAGGGTCTCGAGCGTCGGGACGTCGCCGGCGCACGCGAGGACCACGTCGGGCTCCTCGCCGTCGACCTCGGTGCCGGCCCAGTCGAAGATGCCGAGGCCGCGGGTCATGTGCGCGATCGCCTCGTCCATGGGAAGCCAGTTGAACGTCGGCTGCTTGCCCGCCACGACGACGTTCACGTAGTCCACGCTCCGGAGGCAGTGGTCGTACGTCGAGAGCAACGTGTTGGCGTCGAACGGCAGGTACACCCGAACGATGTCTGGCTTCTTGTTGACGACGTGGTCGATGAAACCCGGGTCCTGGTGCGACAGCCCGTTGTGGTCCTGGCGCCACACGTGCGACGACAGCAGATAGTTGAGCGACGCGATCGGCCGCCGCCACGGGATGGTCTTGCTCACCTTGAGCCACTTCGCGTGCTGGTTGAGCATCGAGTCGACGATGTGGATGAAGGCCTCGTAGCTGGTGAACAGTCCGTGCCGTCCGGTCAGCAGGTAGCCCTCGAGCCACCCCTGGCACTGGTGCTCGCTCAGCATCTCCATGACGCGGCCCGCGCGCGCCAGGTGCTCGTCCGACGGCACCACCTCGGCGTCCCACTGCTTGTCGGTCACGTCGAGCACGGCGTTCAGGCGGTTCGACGCGGTCTCGTCGGGGCCGAAGATCCGGAACGTGTCCGGATTCGCGAGGACGACGTCGGCGAGCCACCGACCGAGGACCCGGGTGGACTCGTCGATGGAGCCGCCGTGCGTGGGGACGTCGACCGCGTAGTCGCGGAAGTCGGGCAACACGAGGTCCCGCTTGAGCAGCCCGCCGTTCGCGACGGGGTTGGCGCTCATCCGCCGGTCGCCGGTCGGGGCGAGCGCCGTCGCGAGTGCGACGGGCCGGCCCTCGTCGTCGAACAGCTCCTCGGGTCGGTAGGAGCGGAGCCAGCCCTCGAGCACCTGCAGGTGTTCCTCGGTGTCCCGGGCGCTCGCGAGCGGCACCTGGTGGGCACGCCAGCTGCCCTCGGCGGGCTTGCCGTCGATCTCGGCGGGGCACGTCCAGCCCTTCGGTGTACGCAGGACGATCATCGGCCAGGCGGGGCGGCCCTCCAGGGTGCCCGCGGCGGCTGCGGCCTTGATCTCGGCGACGTGGTCGAGGACCCGGTCGAGGGTCTCCGCCATCCGGCGGTGGACCGCCCGCGGGTCCTCGCCGTCGAACCCGCCGGACACGACGTAGGGGGTGTGGCCGTACCCGCGCATGAGCGACAGCAGCTCCTCCTCGGGGATCCGGGCGAGCACGGTCGGATTCGCGATCTTGTACCCGTTGAGGTGCAGGATCGGGAGCACGACGCCGTCGTGGAGCGGGTCGATGAACTTGTTGGAGTGCCAGCTGGTCGCCAGGGGGCCGGTCTCGGCCTCGCCGTCGCCGACGACCGCGGCGACGAGGAGGTCCGGGTTGTCGAAGGCGGCGCCGTACGCGTGTGACAGGGCGTAGCCGAGTTCCCCGCCCTCGTGGATCGAGCCCGGGGTCTCGGGTGCCGCGTGGCTCGGGATGCCGCCGGGGAAGGAGAACTGACGGAACAGGTGCCGGACGCCGTCCTCGTCCTGCCCGATCCGTGGGTAGACCTCGGTGTAGGTGCCGTCGAGGTAGGCGTTCGCCACCATGCCCGGGCCGCCGTGCCCCGGCCCCGTGACGTACAGCGTGTCGAGATCGCGTTCCTGGATGGCCCGGTTCAGGTGGGCGTAGACGAAGTTGAGTCCGGGGGTGGTTCCCCAGTGACCGAGGAGGCGCGGTTTGACGTCGTCACGGGTGAGCGGCCGTCGGAGCAGCGGGTTGTCGAGCAGGTAGATCTGCCCGACGGAGAGGTAGTTGGCGGTCCGCCACCACGCGTCGAGGCGGTCGATCGTGGGCTCGTCCACCTCCGCTCCGTTGCCGCGCCGGAAGGCGACCTCTGTCGCCGTGGTGTCGGTCCTGCTGATGGTCGTGTCGGTCATGCGTTCTCCTCGATGGGGTCCGGTCGAGTGGCCGCACCACTCGCTGCCGCGGTCGCGACGAGGTCGCGGTGGCGGGTCACGAGCACGGGTGCGGTCAGGTTGATGAGCACGTCGTGGAGCACCGCGCCGACGTACCCGGCCCGCGCCTGGGCCGGATGGCGCGCGCCGATGACGAGGAGCGCGTGCCCCAGCGCGACATCGAGCAGCATGGGCGCCGCTGGACGGGAAGCGGTGCGCGCGGACACCTCGAGGAGCGGGTGGGCGTCCTGGACGCGTCCGCCGGTGGTGCCGAGCGGGGTGCCGTCGTCGCCGGACCCGTCGGGTTCGAGCGCCCGGACGAGCACGAGTTCCTCCTCACGGTGTTCGGCCTCCCTGGCCGCGGTCTCGCACACGTCCGCCGCCCCTGCACCGCCGACGCCCGCGACGACACCGCGACGGAACCGCAGGTCCGTGTCCGGGACGACGACGACCGAACAGCGCGCGCCAGCCGCGAAGGCGAGTGCCCGCGTGCCGAGCGCCCGGCCGTGCAGGTGACCCGTCTTGTGCGTGCCCACCACGAGGAGGTCCTCGTCCTCGGCTACCCCGAGCAGGGCGGCCACGACGTCGTCCCCGTCGATCCGCAGCAGCGACACCCCGACATCGCGACGGCGGGTGCGAGCACGGGTGACCGCGGCCTCCAGGTCCGGGTCGGAGGGTGGGCCGTCCGGAACCGTGCGGACGTGGGCGAGCACGACGCACCCGTGGTCTCGCGCGGCGCGGTCGAGCGCCCAGTCCAGTGCGCGTCGACTCGGCCGCGAGTCGTCGAACCCGACGATGTACCGCTCACCCATGTGCCGCCTCCTCCTCGATGGTCCGTGCTGCGGCGGACCGGACCCAGAGACCAAGGTCCCGGCTCCCGCGGCTGCGCCGCCCCGTAGGGTGAGGGGGGCGAGCGAGAGGACCGGCGTGGGGCAGGAGCAGGACCGACTCGAGTTCCCGAACGCGCCGCGGACGGCACTCGAGCGCACCATCGGCGACCTCGTCGATCGCGCGAACGAGGTCCTCGCGACCCAGGGGCGTCTCCGGCAGCTCCTCCGCGCGAACCGGCTCGTGGTCGAGGAGCTCGACCTGCCCGTCGTGCTCCGGCGCATCGTCGAGGCCGCGGTCGAACTCGCCGGCGCCCGCTACGGCGCGCTCGGGGTGATCGCCCCCGACGGCACCCTCGAGCAGTTCGTCCACGTCGGGATGTCCGACGCGGAGGTCGCCGCGATCGGGGACCTCCCCCGCGGCCGGGGGCTGCTCGGCGCGATCCTGACCACCACGACCCCGACCCGGCTCGAGCACCTCGCAGCGGATCCCCGAGCAGCCGGGTTCCCCGAGCACCACCCGCCGATGGAGGCGTTCCTCGGGGTGCCGATCCGCGTGCGGGACGAGCTGTTCGGCAACCTGTACCTGACGCGGGAGTCCGGCGTGTTCAGCGAGGAGGACGAGGAACTCGTGGCCTCCCTGGCCGCCACCGCCGGCGCGGCCATCGACCACGCGCGCCTCTTCGACGAGTCCCGACGCCGCCAGCGGTGGTCGGTGGCGCTCGCCGACGTGACGACCGCGCTGCTGTCGTCCGATGCCGTCGACGGCCTCGGCGTCGTCGTGGACCGCGTCGCCCCGCTGGTCGACGCCGATCTCGCCTGCGTGCTGGTCCCGGACAACACGGGCTTCCGCGTCGACGGCGCCCGCGGGGTCGACGCACGGGATCTCGGAGCGGTGATCGAGGACGCCGACGACACGATCGCCGGCCGGTCCATCGAGAGCGGACACGTCACCACGGGCGACCTCCGCGAGGACTCCGTCGACTGGCCGGACGGACTCCGATGGGCCGCCGCGGTGCCGTTCGCCGCGACGGCCGCCCCGCTCGGAACGCTCCTGCTCGCGCGTCGAGCAGGACGCCCGCCGTTCGCCAGCTCCGAACTCGACCTGGCGTCGGAGTTCGCGGCACAGGCCAGCGTGGCGCTCGAGCTCGCCCGCGGACGGCTCGACCGGCAGGAGCTCCAGCGCATCGAGGACCGGAGTCGGATCGCGCGTGACCTCCACGACCACGTCATCCAGCGGCTGTTCGCGGCGGGCCTGACGCTCCAGAGCCTCGAGCCCGCGGTCCCCGCGACCGTCCGTCAGGAGTTCGCCGACCAGATCGACGCCATCGACACCGCGATCGCCGAGATCCGCACGGCGGTGTTCGCGCTGAAGACACCGCCCCGCACGGCCCCGACCACCATCCGGCACCGCGTCCTCGACACGATCGCCGAGGTCACGCCCATGCTCGCCGGGCCGCCGAGCGTCACCTTCGGTGGGCCGGTGGACGCGCTCGTCCCGGACGAACTCGCCGACGACGTCGTCGCGGTCGTCCGGGAATCGCTGACGAACGTCGGGCGCCACGCGCGCGCCTCCACGACCGACGTCCGCGTGCTGCTCGAGGACGACCACCTGACCGTGCTCGTCGAGGACGACGGCCGCGGGCTCGGCCGCCCGGGCCGGGCGAGCGGCACCGCGAACCTCGCCGCACGGGCTGCCGCCCGCGGCGGCCACTACGCGCTCGACGGCCGCGACGGAGGCGGCACCACGATGACCTGGCGGGTCCCGGTGACCGAGGGGGAGGCAGCATGACGATCCGCGTGTTCCTCGTCGACGACCACGAACTCGTCCGGCAGGGCGTGGCGCGGATCATCGACGCGCAGCCCGACCTCGAGGTGGTGGGCGAGGCCGAGACCATCGGCCGGGCCGTCCCGCGTATCGCCGCGACCCGGCCGGACATCGCCGTGCTCGACGTCCGCCTGCCGGACGGCAGCGGCATCGACCTGTGCCGGACGGTGCGCTCGGCCAATCCGGACCTCCCGTGCCTCATGCTCACTGCCTACGACGACGACGAGGCGACGACGGCCGCGGTCCTCGCCGGAGCGAGCGGGTCCGTTCTCAAGGACATCCGTGGCAACAAACTCGTCGAGGCGATCCGCCGTGCCGCCTCGGGTGAGACCCTCTTCCCGGTCGACGCGGGACGGCGCGTGCGCTCCGCGGTCGTCCCCGCGAGCCCCGACCCCGACGCGGGACTCACCCGGCGTGAGCGGCAGATCCTCGACCTCATCGTCGAGGGCCTGACGAACCGGCAGATCGGCGAACGACTCCACATCGCCGAGAAGACCGTGAAGAACAACGTGACCGTCCTGCTCGGCAAGCTGCATCTCGAGAGTCGGACGCAAGCGGCCGTCTACGGCGTCCGGCACGGCTGATCGTCGCGGGCCTCCCGGTCGTCCCGACGCGGTCGGGACCAAGTGCCCTCCTGCACCAGCCGGTCCTGGCGGGACCCTGGTTCCATGCCCGAGCGCGACGAGGTCCGACGACTCCCCACCGATGAGTGGGAGCGCCTGAAGCGCGACGCGCGCGAGCGCGCGGAGCACCGGCTGGCGGCCCAGCGTCGCGGCGGCAGTGACAGCGGGCAGCACACCGACGGAAGGCAGGAACCGTGAACCGCACCGTACTCGACCGACTCCTCTCCGCGAGCGGCGCGGTCATCGCCCTCGTCCTGCTCCTGGCGGGTGTCCTCATGACCTGGGCGCACGTGTACGTGCACGACCAGGTGCGGGACCAGCTCGTCGCCGAGAAGATCCAGTTCCCGGCGAAGGGCAGTGACGCGCTGAAGAGCAAGGACATCGGTCCGTACCTCAACCGCTATGCCGGACAGCAGCTCGAGACCGGCGCACAGGCGAAAGCCTGGGCCGACCACTACATCGCGGTCCACCTGCGGGAGATGACCGGCGGGAAGACGTACTCCGAACTGTCCGCCGAGGCGCAGGCGCACCCGAAGGACGCCGCACTCGCCGCCGAGGTCGACACCGTGTTCCGCGGCGAGACCCTCCGCGGCCTGCTCCTCAACGCGTACGCGTTCGACACCATGGCCACGCTCGCGCTCATCGGCGCGGTCGTCGCGTACGCCGGCGCCGTCGTGATGGCGGTGCTGGCACTGCTCGGACTCCGTCACGCCCGCCGGTACGCCGACGCCGCGGCGAGACGCCCATCGGCCGAGGGCCGGGCGGCGGCCGTCTGAGCGGTTGCTGGCTCCGCTGTGTGCCGCATCGAACACCCTGTCCGCACACAACAGGATGCTGCGGTGCCGGCCGGGCGTCGGAGCTCCGACGCCGTAGCCTCGACCCATGTCTGAGATCGTCCACGTCGTCCTCGTCCAGTGGAGCGGGGACCACGCGTCATCCGAACAGCGCGCCGCGGAGCTCGTCCGGCAGCACCTCCCCGGCATCGACGGGGTGACATCGGTCGATGACGGACCCAGCGTGAGCAGCGAAGGGCTCGAGGGGCGGTTCGACTGGATGCTCGTCGTCCGGTTCCGGGACCGCGCCGCGCTCGATGGCTACCTGCCGCACCCCGACCACCAGCCGGTCGCCGCGTTCCTCGGCGGGGCGAGCGCCGACCTGGTCGTGTTCGACATCGAAGCGGGGTCCTGACGCCGGCCGGAGCACCGCACCCGCCGCACACCGGGACCGCGCCGCACCCGCCACACACCGGGACCGCGCCGCACCCGCCGAGCACCGGGACAGCGCCGCACCCGCCGCGGACCCGGTCCCCATCGCGCCCCGCTCGCCCGGACCGCACCCCACCGACGGAATACCATCCGCCGTATGGTTTCCCGTCCCCTCCCGCCGATCGTGCCCCTGGCCGTCATCGTCGGCATCTCGCCGTTCGCGACGGACATGTACATCCCCGCGCTGCCTGCGCTCGCGAGGGACTTCGGGACCTCCACGAGTGCCGTGCAGGTGTCGCTCACGGCGTTCCTGGTCGCGTTCGCGGTCGGTCAGATCCTCGTGGGACCGCTCAGCGACTCGGTGGGGCGCCGGTCCATCCTCCTGGGCGGGACCGCCCTGTTCGCGGTGGCGTCGTTCGCCTGCGCCGTCGCCCCGGACAACGCCGTGTTCGTGATCGCGCGCGTGGTCGAGGGCCTGGGTGGTGCCGCCGGTGCGGTCGCGGGGCGCGCGGTGGTCACCGACGCCGCGCCTCCTGCCGACCGTCCACGCATCTACGCGGTGCTCGCCGCGATCAACGCCGTCGGACCGGTCGTCGCGCCCCTGGCCGGTGGCGCACTCCTGCTCGTCGGTGACTGGCGGATCATGTTCGTCGCGCTCGGGGTGCTCGGCCTCGTCCTCTTCGCGATCGTGCTCGTCCGCATCCCCGAGACCCTCGCGCCGCAGGACCGGTCGTCGGGAATCGGTCTCGGCGCGAACCTCCGCCGGATGGGGACGTTGCTGGCCATCCCGCGCTTCGACTGGTACCTCGTGTCCTCGTGCGTCGCGACGATCGGCTTCTTCGCCTACATCTCCACGAGCTCGTTCGTGTTCCAGTCCGAGTTCGGGTTCAGCGAGACCGGGTACACCGTCGTCTTCGCCGTCGACGCCAGCTGCATGATCCTCACCACCCTGGCGTTCCGGCGGCTCGTCCGACGCTGCAGCGAGGACGCGCTCCTGACGACGGGACTCGTGGTCGGTGCCCTCGGCGCGGTCGGTGTGCTCGTCAGTGCACTCGCAGGCCTCGGCCCGATCGTGGTCTGGGTCTGCCTGGCGGTGGTGACGGGTGCCTGGGGCTTCGTGATCACCGGGTCCACGACGCGGACGCAGGCCCTCGGTGCGGCCTTGCCCGGTACCGCCGCAGCGCTGCAGGGTGGCATCAGCTTCGGGCTCGGCGGCCTCGGCACACCGCTGGCCGGGTGGTTCGGGGGGACGGCGGTCGCGATGGGGGCCGTGATGGCGACGGGGATCGTCATCGCCGCGGTCGTGCAGGTGGCTGCATCGGCCCGTGCCGGAGCATCCGGAACCCGACTGGGCTGACCGCAACGACACCACCGCAAAGGAGCCATGCAAAGAAACCATTGCAAAGAACACTTTGCAAAGGTATCTTCGGAGTCATGGCGACGAACACCCCCGAGCCCCGCGTCCTGCGGGTCGAGGCCCTCAAAGCCCTCGCGCACCCCGTGCGGACCCGGCTGCTCAACGAGCTCGCCTCGCACGGCCCGGCCACGGCCACCGCGCTCGGTGCCCGGATCGGCGAGTCCTCCGGGTCCACGAGCTACCACCTGCGCCAGCTCGCCAAGCACGGCATCGTCGAGGAGGCTCCCGAACTCGGCAGCGGCCGTGACCGCTGGTGGCGGCGCTACGCCGGCCCGCTCGAGTTCGGCGACCACGGTAACGACCAGAGCCGGGCGGAGCGCACGGCCACCGTGCTCGCGAGCATGAGCTTCCAGGACACGACGGCCGAGTTCATCCGCGACGCCCTCGCCTCGTCGGACGACCTGCCCGAGGCCTGGCGCGAGGTCAGTGACTTCTCGACCGCCTGGCTCCTCATGACCCCGGACGAACTCGCCGAGCTCGACCGGGGGATCAACGACCTCATCGGTCGGTACCTCCGCGCCAACGACCCGGCTTCGCGCCACCCCGACCCGGCTGCGCGTCGGGTGTTCGTCAACTACAACCTGTTCCCCGTCCTCGACGTCCCCAAGGAGTGACCATGAACGCGACCGTGCCCGTCACGTCCGTCCACCCGGTCGAACGAGCCGCCCACCGCATCGGGCTCGGGCTCGTCCACTGGAGCACCGCCCGCGCGGATCGCCGCGCACGCCGTCTCGCACGCGTCGCCGTGACGACCCCCGCACCTCGGGTCCTCCACGAACGCGCTGCCGTCCTGCACCACGCGTCGCTCGACCGGGAGGCCCGGGAGCGGTCCTGGGAACGGCTCGCGTCGGCGCTGCCCCGGATGCGCTGAGCCCGGACGCGGTCGTGACCGCGGCCGCGACCGCGACCGCGAACGCGGCCGAGGCCCGCGCGGCATGATCGATCACGGGGCGGGCCGACCGCCCACCGAGGAGGACGAGCATGACCGACAACCACCCGTTCCGACGCCTGCCCGAGGTGCCCGCGTTCACCGTCACGAGTGACGACGTGCAGGACGGCCAGGAGTTCCGGCCCCCGCAGTGGTCCGGGATGATGGGCGTCCCCGGCGGCGAGGACGTCTCGCCCCAGCTCACGTGGAGTGCCGCTCCCGAGGGCACGAAGAGCTTCGCGGTGACCATGTACGACCCGGACGCCCCGACCATGTCCGGCTTCTGGCACTGGGCCGTGGCGAACATCCCGGCCGACGTGACCACGCTGCCGACCGGAGCGGGGGCTGCGGGCGGGGCGGGCCTCCCGGACGGCGCGATCCAACTGCAGAACGACGCCCGGGCGCCCCAGTTCGTCGGGGCGGCGCCGCCCGCGGGCCACGGTCCGCACCGGTACTTCATCGTCGTGCACGCGCTCGACGTCGCGGACATCGGAGTGCCGGCCGACGCCACGCCCGCCTACCTCGGGTTCACCATGTCGTCGCACATCCTCGGCCGGGCGACGCTCGTGGCGAGCGCGGAGACGCCGGGCGAGGCGTAGGCACGACCCCGCCGCCGTCTTGGTGGATGCTGGGGGCGGCGGGTCGACCGTCGAGGTGACGGAAGGAGCGGTCCCGTGGGCGTGTGGTGGTCGTCGGTGCACGAGGTGCTGGTCGATCGGCTCACGCTCGGCACCGACGGGGTCCGGGGCCGGGTGTCCGGCCGGCGCGACCAAGACCCGGATCGCCTCGCCTCGCGGCGGTCCGCCGTCCGCATCGGGCTCCAGGTCGCCGTCGTGTCGGCGGCGCTCGTGGCGTCCATCATCCTGCTCGTCGTCGTGTACGTGGTCTGGCAGCTGACCCCGGAGCAGCAGCACGAGTACCACGGCCCCGAGGACGTGCACGTCTACCTCGACACGATCGACCTGACGATCGCGGTGGTCGGCGTCGGCGGGTTCGCGGTCGTGCTCGCCGGGATCGCGACGTGGATCATCGCCCGGCGGGCGGTCCGTCCCATCACGGAGGCGTCGCGGATGCAGCGCACGTTCGTCGCCGACGCGAGCCACGAGCTCCGCACGCCGTTGACCGTGCTCAACGCGCGCGTGCAGCAGCTCGAGCTCCGCATGGACGCGGACGATCCGCGTCACGGGATCGTCGAGGAGCTCCAGGCGGACACCCGCGTGCTCATCGACATCGTCAACGACCTGCTCGAGGTCGCGGCCGGGAGGCCCGGGGAACACCCGATGACACCGCTCGGACCCGAGTTGGCCGGTGCCGCGAACGACATGGGCGTGCTCGCCGACGCGCGGGGTGTGCGCCTCGACGTCGGCGACAGCGACGCGGTCGTGTCCCTCCCGTCGACACAGCTCCGGCGCTGCATCGTCGCGCTCGTCGACAACGCGATCGGGCACACGCCGACGGGCGGGACCGTGACCGTCACGACGGAGCGCGCCGAGCGCTGGGTCGCCATCCGGGTCCGCGACGAGGGCCCGGGGATCACGGGGATCGCCCCGCGGCGGGTCTTCGACCGGTTCGCCCACGGCAACGCGGCCCGTGCGGCCGGCTCGCGGCCGACCGGTACGACTCGGTCGGGCTACGGCATCGGCCTCGCGCTCGTGCGGGACATCGCGGTCCGGGCGGGCGGCGAGGTGCGGGTGGAGCACACGGGCGCGGACGGCACGGTGTTCCTCCTGCGGTTGCCGCTGGCTCAGCGCACGGCGCGGACGTAGCGGACGACCTCGGTGCTCGCCCGGACCCAGGTGCCGTCGACGCGGTAGCCCTCGGGGGCCAGGGCCGCCGAGACGGTGCGCCGCTCGTCGTGGGCCGTGCCCGTCAGCAACCAGACGACCCGTGCGCCGTCCGCGGTCCGGCCGATGTCGGCGATCGGACGCTGCGTCTCCCACAGCCCCGCCGACGCGGAGGCCGGGCGGACGAGCAACGGGTCCCGGAGGCCGCGGAACGCCTTCGGGTACGTCTCGGCGATGATCCGCGACGTCGCGAGGGGGTGTCGATCGACCGGCCCGTAGACGACGGCGTCGACCTGCCCGGCCGGTTCGTGGGCCCGCTCCGAGCGGACGAGCCGGGCGACCTGGTTCCACGCCGAGTCGTCCTTCGCGGTGACCGTCCGCTGCTGGACCCACGTCGGGGCGGTCAGCGCGACCGCGAGGAGGAGGACGCCCGCGGTGACCCGGGCGAAGAACCGGTCCGGGAGCGCGGCGACCGGGAGCGCCATGCACAGCGCCACCGCCGGAGCGCCGAAGGACACGTAGCGCGGGGAGTACAGCGGGTTCGTCACGAGCGACACGGCGATGAGCCCGACCGTCGGCACCGCCGCCCACGGCAGCGCGACCGCGAGCAGGGATCGGCCGCGCGCGGAGGTCAGCCCGACCGCGACGCCGGCCACCGCCAGCAGCCAGCCGAACACCGTGAACGCGGGGTTGAGTGTGAACCACTGGGTGACCACGACCTCCTCGACCGTGTGGCGGCTGATGTGCTGGATCCAGTCGATCTGCGCCGATTGCGTCGCGGAGGCCCGGGCCAGCGGCACGAGGGCCACGACCGTCACCGCAGCGGCGAGGAGCCAGCAGCGCAGCGCCCGCTGCGCCCCGCGGGTCCGGGCGGTCCGGCGGGCCAGCGGGACCGCCGCCGTGACGCCGTGTCCGACGGTCACGAGCACGAGGTAGAGGAACACCGCCCCGCCGAGCAGCGACACCGCGACGTACCCGACCCACCACGGCCAGGAACGGAGGCCCGTGACGCTCCGCCGGTGCGCGGCGAGGAACAGGATGGTCGCCGCCACCGCGAGCAGCGTGCCGAGGGCGAACGAGCGCCCCTCGGTGCCCATCCACGTGACCCGCGGGAGCAGTGCGAAGAGGGCGCCCGCAACCACGCCGGTCCTGAGGTCGACGAGCATCCGGCCGAGCACGACGAGGAGGGCCGCCGCCGCACCGACCGCGACCGCGGACGGCAGCCGGAGCGTGAACGGAGCGTATCCCGCGACGAGGAACCACAGGTGCATGAGGCCGTAGAAGGTGGCGTGCACGACGTCGACGTGCTGGACCTCGCGCGCGAGCGCCGGCCAGGGACGGGTCGCGGACACCACGGTCGCGGCTTCGTCGTACCAGACGGACGGGACCCAGTCGAACGCGACGGCGATCACCGTGGCGGTGAGCCCGACCACGACCGGCGGCAGCCAGGCGCGGTGGCGAGGGTCGAGTCGGATCGTGCGGGCGTCGATGGACCCGCCACGGAGCGGCACTGTGGACATGAATACCTCCGGACGTCAGGCTGCGCCGCGCCCTCCAAGGAAGGACCCGGCAAGCCGGACGCCTGCTGGGAGTTCCCTGAGCCCTCTTGGCGCTTTCTGGGCAGCGGGTCTCGATGCTGGAGTCATGGACAGCACGCGAACGGGACGAGGCCGGATCCTCGATGTGGTGTTCCTTGTCGGGATCGCCCTCAAGGGCATCGACGGAGCGGCCGAGCTGCTCCTGGGCCTGCCGCTGCTGTTCCTCCGCCCGGCACAGATCAGTGCCGTCGCCCACCTGCTCACCGCGCACGAGCTCGCACAGGACCCGCACGACCTCATCGCGCACCTGATCCTGCACGGTGCCGCGGCACTCGGCGCCGACGCTGCTCTCTACGCCGCCGTCTACCTCGTCGTGCACGGCCTCGTGAAGGTGGTCGTCGTCATCGCGCTGGTGCGCGGCTCCGAGCGCGTGCACCCCTGGGCGATCGCTGCGCTCGCCGCGTTCCTGGTCGCCCAGCTCGTCGAGATGGTCGTGCACCCGTCACTCGGGGTCGGGGTGCTCTCGGCGTTCGACGCAGCGATCATCGTGCTCACCTGGCGCGAGTGGCGGCAGCACCGGACCCTCCGCGACGCCCTGTACGGAGCCGTGCCCGCACTCGCGCGCCGTCGCACCCGTCGCCGTGCAAGCGGGGTGGAACCCATGGTGCGGGCGCGCTAGCGTCGCTCCATGGGGATCTTCGCGAGGAAGCGCGGCGGGGCTGAGCCGTCGTCGGACCGACCCGCGCGAGCGGAGGACCGGCTCGTCGTCAACCGACGGGTGCAGCGGGCGCTGGCCGCGTGGGCCGTCCGGAAGGACGCGCAGACGATCTCGGGGGTGCTCCGTGAGTGCGTGACGGGGGATCTGCTCCTCGACGCGTCGGACTCGACGACCCGCGATCCCGCTCGTCCGTTCCAGGAGGGTGACCAGCTGGCCGTGGGGTTCCAGGTCGACAACGCGGGCAAGCGGCTCCTCGTCGCGTTCACCGACAACGAGCGACTCGCCGAGTACCGCCGTCGGGGTGGGTCGCCCACGCCGCCACGGTCCCTCGTGCAGCCGGCGGCGGCGACGCTCCAGATGGCGGCCACCGCCCCGTACGAGGGCATCGCCATCGACCCCGGTTCCTCGGACACGCTCTGCATCGCCTACGCCGACGAGATCCGCAACGGGCTCACGGAGGACCCGGCCGTGAACGAGCCGCTGAAGACCGCCATCGCCGTCGGTGCTCCGGAGGACGAACTCGTGGCCCTGGCCGCCGCGGCCCCGGTGGTGTTCATCGGGGCGCAGGTGCACCGGGACGAGCGCGGCGAGGTGACCGGTGTGGGTGTCCCGACGATCCGCAGCCCCGAGGGCGAGACGTACTCGCCGGTGTTCACCTCGCCGGCGGAGGTCTGGGCCTGGGCGCCCGACCTCGACGCCCGACCGACCGGGTTCGCGAACGTCGCGCGCGTGGCGCAGGAGGACGGGCACGCCGGTGTCGTCCTCAACCCCGCCGGCGACCCCGCGCCGCTCCGGCTGCAGGCCTTCGCTGATCGCTTCCCCCTGTCCTGAGGTCCGCCCTCGGACCGGCCGGGCTGTCGGTCCCGGCTCCGCCCGGTGACGCTCAGGGTGTGCCGATGCGGTACCCCACCCCACGAACGGTGGCGATGAGGTCCCGGTCGGTCTTCCGGCGCACGTAGTGGACGTACGTGTCGACCGTGCCGAGCTGCTCGCCCTTGTCGAACACGGCCGTCAGGATGTGCGCCCGCGAGAACGTGCGCGTCGGCTCCCGGGCCAGCAGGCGGACGAGCGCGGTCTCGCGTTCGGTGAGCCCGATCCTCCCGGCGTACGGCGAGGTGATGGTGCCGGTCTCCGGGTGGAGGGTCCACCCGCCGATCGCGATCGCCTCGCCCTCGGGCGCGTAGTCGCGCGTGAGGGCGCGGAGCCGGGCTCCGAGTTCCGCGAACTCGAACGGCTTGACGAGGTAGTCGTTCGCCCCGGCGTCGAGGCCGGACACGCGGTCGTCGAGCGAACCGAGCGCGGTGAGCATGAGGATCGGCGTGCTGATGCGGCGTCGGCGGATCTCCCCGACCACGGCCACGCCGTCCATGCCCGGCAACCTGCGGTCCACGACCATGACGTCGAAGTACCGCTCGACGGCGGCCGAGACCGCCTGCTCGCCGTCGGTCACGAGGGTGACGTCCCAGTCCGCACCGAGCACGTCGGCGACGATCGGACCGAGGCGCGCGTCGTCCTCCACGAGCAGGAGGTGCGGTACCGGCTCCGTCATGCCCCGATCCTGGCCGTCGGCGTCACCGGCGCACCGCACGCCGCGCCGCACTCCGCTTCCGGAGCACCCCGATGACGACGGGGAGGACCGAGACGACCACCACCACGACCATGAGCGCGTCGATGTTGTGCGCCACGAACGGGATGCCGCCGAGGAGCACCCCGACGACCGTCAACACCGCCACCCAGCCCACGCCGCCGATGGTGTTCCAGACGATGAACCGTCGGTAGTGCATGGCCGCGGCGCCGGCGGCGAGCGGCACGTACGTCCGGACCACGGGGACGAACCGCCCGAGCACGAGCGACAGGCCGCCGTACCGGACGAAGAACGCCTCGGCCTCGCGCAGGCGCGCACGCTTGAGCACCCGCGCGTCCTCGCGGAACAGCCGACGCCCGAACCGACGGCCGAGGACGTAGCCGACCTGGTCGCCCGCGATCGCGGCGAGGGATCCGACGACCGCGACCTGCCACGGGGTGATGCCGAGCGCCGATGCCAGGATGGTCGCGGTCAGGATGAGCGAGTCGCCCGGGAGGAACGGGAACAGCACCCCCGACTCCACGAACACGAGCACCGCGAGGCCGACGAGCACCCACGGCCCGAACGCGTGCAGGATGGAGGCGGCGTCGAACAGGTGGATCGCGAGGGGCACCGGCCCATCCTCCGGATGCGGCTCCCAGGAACGGCCAAGACCGACGCTCCCTTGGTGGCTTCTTGGACCGGGCGTGTGATCGTCACGGCATGCTGCGGAACAAGGTGCCCGAGATCACCCTGCTGTTCTGGGTGACGAAGATCCTGACGACCGGCATGGGGGAGACCCTGTCGGACTTCCTCGTCGGACACGTCGACCCCGTCGGCGCCGTGCTCGCGACCGCCGTCCTGTTCGCCGCCGCGATCGTGGCCCAGTTCACCGTCCGCCGGTACGTGCCGTGGCTGTACTGGC
The DNA here is from genome assembly GCF_003234555.1 of Curtobacterium sp. MCBD17_019. Classification (NCBI taxonomy): domain Bacteria; kingdom Bacillati; phylum Actinomycetota; class Actinomycetes; order Micrococcales; family Microbacteriaceae; genus Curtobacterium; species Curtobacterium sp. MCBD17_019. The sequence goes on from NZ_QKTT01000020.1 coordinate 30,534, forward strand.
TCGTCGTCGTGCTCGTCGGCGTGCTCGGGACGATGATCGCCGACTTCACCCACGTCGTCGCCGGCGTCCCGTACCTGGTGTCGACGTCGGTGTTCCTCGTGCTCCTCGTCGCCGTGTTCGTCACGTGGCGGGTCGTCGAGGGCACCGTCGACGTCCACGCGATCGACACCCGCCGCCGCGAGGCCTTCTACTGGGCGGCGGTCGTCGCCACGTTCGCCCTCGGGACCGCCGCTGGCGACCTCGTCGCGTCGCGGTTCCACCTCGGGTACCTGCTCGGCGGGGCGGTGTTCGTCGCGGCGATGTGCGTGCCGATCGCGCTGTACCTCGGGCGGGCGCTCGCCGCCGTGCCCGCCTTCTGGGTCGCGTACGTCCTGACCCGGCCCGTCGGGGCGTCCTTCGCCGACTGGGGCGCCGTGTCGTCCGCGCGCGGCGGTCTCGGGTTCGGCACCGGACCCATCAGCGCGGTGCTCGCCGTGCTCATCGTCGTGTGCGTCGCGGTGCTCAGCGTGCGTCAGAGCCGACGGGCCGACCTCGACACCCGGGAGTGGCCGGCCGACAGCCTCGCGCCGTGACCCACGTCGGCAGCCACGCACGCTACGGTCCCAGGTCATGACCTGGTCCTCGGACATCGGCCCGAGTCTCCTCGGCGTCGGGGTGCTCGTGGTCGTCGCGACCGTCGTGCTGCTCCTCGTCCGGGCCCCGAGTCCCGTCGCGCCGGCGCTCGCCGTCCTGCGTGGCGCGCTCCAGCTCGCCGTCATCAGCGTCGTCCTGAGCGGGGTCATCCACGACGTCCGGTGGGTCGCGGCCGCCCTGGTCGTGATGTTCACGGTCGCCGTGAGCACGGCCTCCCGACGGCTCGGCCCGCTGCGACGGACGGCGCCGATGGTGGCGTCCGCGATGGGCGCCGGGATCCTGCTGTCCCTCGCCGTCGTGTTCGTGACGGGCGCGATCGCGTTCGACGCGCGGTACGCCCTGGCGATCGGCGGGATCGTGGTCGGCAACGCGATGACCGTTGCCACGCTCGCCGGACGCCGGTTCCTCGAGCTCGTCGACGACCGGTGGGAGGAGGTCGAGGGCTGGCTCGCGCTCGGTGCACCGCCCCGGACGGCCACCCGGGACCTCGCCCGTCGGGCGGTGCACGCGGCGCTCATACCCTCCACCGACCAGACGCGGACGACCGGACTCGTGACGCTGCCCGGCGCGTTCGTCGGGGCCATCTTCGGCGGGGTCTCGCCGGTCGAGGCCGGGCGGTTCCAGATCGTCGTCCTCGCGGCGATCATCGCGACCGGGGCCGTGACCGCGGCGATCGTCGTGCGGTGGCTCGGGCCCGTGCGGACGCGCCCGGCGGCGCCGCGCTGACGCGGTCGCCCGGCGTGGGTCAGCGGAACGCCGACGCGGGGATGACCTACAGCTGCGAGTCCGCGTACCCGCCGACGTACAGGTCGCCGGTCGCCGGGTCCCGATCGAACGACACCGGCTGGCGGACCGTCGGCACCGTCCGCACGAGCTGCGGTGCGCCGTCGGCACGGACGCGGAGCTGCGCGATCGTGTCGGTGTTCGCGAGCGCGGTGTAGATCGTCCCCGTCGCGGCGTCGGCGCGGATCCAGAAGGCGCGGCCGGGGACGGCCGCGCGACCGAGCGCCCGGGGTGTCCCACCGATGTCGTACGTGAGCACCGCGTTGCCGCGCACGTCGCAGACGGCCACCCGGTCCCCGCCGATCGGCACGACGTGGCTCGGGCCCGCGCCGGCGGGCAGGGCGGCGACGAGCCGCAGCGTCGTCGCGTCGTAGACGAACAGCAGGTTCGCCGCGACGTCGACCACCGCGACCCGGTTCCCGACGGCTGTGATGCCACCGGGTTGGACGGGCTGCGTGAAGTGCGCGACCGTCCGTCCGTTCCGCAGGGCCCGGACGCCATGCCCGAACTCCTCGGTGACGAACGTGGTGCTGTTCACCCGCACCGCCTGGTGCGGGTGCCGGCCCGTCGACGCCGAGCTGACGAGGTGGAGTGACGGCAGCGCCAGCGTGTAGAGACGATCGCGGTCCTCCGCGGGGAGCAACAGGGGGCCGTCGGGATCGGCGAGGTCGATCATCCGAGCGGAGCCGGGCACGGCCTTGGTCGTGACCGCGCCGGTGTCCATGTCGTAGCGGACGAGGCGGTCCTGCTTCCGCTCGGCCAGGTACACGGTGTGCACGGAGTCGGCCACCGCGACGCCCCAGGGATGGGCGCCGGCGGGGAGTGGGACGACCCGACCGGCCGGCGTGACGGGCGGTGGCGGCGCGTCCCCCGGTTCCGCCGCCTTCGTGACCGCGTGGCCCCGGTAGCCGGTGCGGGCGTGCGTGGCGGACGCGGACGGAGCGGTCGACCCGGAATAGGCGGCGAGCACGGCCACGAGTCCGCACGAGACGAGCACCGCCAGCGCGGCGCCGGGTCGACGACCACGGCGTCGCGGACGCCGGTCGCGCGAGGGCCCCGGTGTTCGCCCGGACGGTCGGCTCGAGGCGGCGCTCGCGGTGTCCATCGCTCCACCCTGCCCGCCTCGGCCGCACGTCCGCCGAACGAGGGCGGCGGGCCACCGCCGTCCCACGTCGGCCGCACGACCGCTCGTCGACCCCGCCCACGTCTGACCACGCGGCCCACGCCGGGAGCCCGACGGGGCCAGACGCACCCGGGCGCCGGAGCGCGCTGTACTCGGGGCGGTCCCGCTCCTACCGTGAGGGGCATGACGATCGCGACCACGGTCCTCCCGGCGCTGAACGGGTTGGGCACCGGACTCGCGCTCATCGTCGCCATCGGCGCGCAGAACGCGTTCCTGCTCCGCCTGGCCGTGACCGCACCCCGACGCGTCGTCGCAGCAGCCGTGGGGATCTGCGCGGGGTCCGACGCCGTCCTCATCCTGGCGGGGGTGCTCGGCGTCGGCGCGGTCGTCGAGCGAGCGCCGGTCGCTCTCGTCGTGGTGCGGTTCGTCGGCGCGGCGTTCCTCCTGACCTACGGGGTGCTGGCGGCACGCCGGGCGATCCGGCCGGCGGGGGACGCCCTCGACGTCCGCGCTGTCGGCACCGACGACGGGACCACCGCGGGGACCGCTCGGCGCGCGGTCCTGACGATGCTGGCGTTCACGTGGCTCAACCCCCACGTGTACCTCGACACACTCGTGTTCCTCGGGTCCGTCGCGAACGAGCAGGGCGTCGACGAACGGTGGTGGTGGGTCGGCGGCGCGGTGGCCGCGAGCTGCTGCTGGTTCTCGGCGCTCGGGTTCGGGTCCCGGATGCTCCGCCCGGTGTTCGCCCGGCCGGGGGCGTGGCGCGTGTTCGACGCGTGCATCGCGGTCGTGATGGTCGCGTTCGGGGTGCGGTTGCTGCTCGGGGCGTGATCCGGCGCGCGGGCGTCGGACGACGGCTCAGCCGAGCAGCCACCCGTTGTCCGCCGCGATCCGCAGCGCCTCGGTGGCGTTCCGCGCCGCGGTCTTGCCGATCGCAGCGCTGAGGTGGTTCCGCACCGTGCCCTCGGACAGGTGCAGCTCCGCGGCCACGCCCGCGACGGTCGGCGCCGTGCGGAAGGCGATGAGGACCTCCGTCTCGCGTGCGGTCAACGGCGAGGGGCCGGCGGCGAGCGACTCCGCCGCGAGCACCGGATCGACGACGCGGAACCCGGCGGCCACCCGGCGGACGGCGTCGGCGAGCTGTTCCGCGGGCGTGTCCTTGACGACGAACCCCGACGCGCCGGCCTCGAGCGCGCGGCGCAGGTAGCCCGGTCGGCCGAACGTGGTGACGATGAGCGAGCGGCAGGACGGGAGGGCCGTGGCCAGGTCGCGTGCCGCCCGCAGCCCGTCGGCGCCCGGCATCTCGACGTCGAGCAGGGCGACGTCCGCGCCCGACGCCCGCGCCGCATCGACGACCTCGTCCCCGCGGCCGACCTGGGCGACGACACTGATGTCCGACTCGAGCGACAGCAGGGACGCGAGCGCGCCGCGGACCAGGGCCTGGTCGTCGGCGAGGAGGACCCGGATCGTCGACGAGCCGGGCATCGCCGCCGACGCCGTCACGCCGGTCGTCTCCGCGGCGCTCACCGACGCCCCCGCCCGACGCGGAGGAGGAACCCGCCGAGGTCGCTCGTCCCGGTCGTCATGGTCGCACCGACCGCGTCCGCACGCTCGCGGAGTCCACGAAGCCCGTTGCCGCCGAGCGGTGCACCGACGGGCGCGACCCCGTCGGCCAGGTCGTCCGACGCACCGGCGCCGTCGTCCTCGACGGTGATCGCGCTGCGGGTCAGGGTGACCCGAGCGCGCGTGGCGGCGGCGTGCCGGACGACGTTCGTCACGCCCTCGCGGAGCACCCACGCGAAGAGCGACCTGCTATCGGCCACGACGGCGTGAGCGTTCGCGGGGAGGTCGGCGTCGATCCCGGCGGCCTGGAGCGCGGCCCGGGCGGACACGAGCTCGGCGTCGAGGTCGGCCTCGCGGTACCCGCTCACCGCCTGGCGGAGACCCTGCAGGGCCTCGCGGGCGAGCCGTTCGACGTCGGCCATCTCACTGCGCGCGGCGGCGGGGTCGCGGTCCACGAGCCTCCCGGCCAGCTCCGACTTGATCGCGACCACGGTCAGGGAGTGGCCGAGCACGTCGTGGAGGTCCCGCGAGAACCGGGCCCGTTCCTCCACGACGGCGAGACGGGTGATCTCGTCCTGCGCGACGCCGAGTTCCTGCTCGGCGGCCCGCTGGCGCCCGAAGAAGGTCATCGACGCGCCGATGGACACGGTCACGAGCGGGGCGAACAGCAGGCCGTCGTTCGAGCTCACGTCCCATCCGGCGATGCCGCAGATCACGACCTGCGCGGCAGCGATCGCCAGGATGGCCACCGCGGCCACCCACATCCGCACCGCGACGAACCCGACCAGTGACGCGAGCAGGAACCACGTCCACATGGCGACGGCGCCGAGCGGCACGAGGGGCAGGACGCTCAGCAGGGCGAACGTGCTGAGGACGACGATGCGGCCGGGCAGCCGTCGTCGCCACATGAGCTCCGGCGCGACGAGGTACGCCACGTAGACCACGGCGAGCACGACGCTGTCGACCACGTGCTTGCGGACCGAGCCGCCGTCCGTGAACACCGCGAGGACGAGGAGCACCTGCCACGCCAGCCCGAAGAACGCCCCCGGGTACCAGCGACGACGGGCCGTCCGGAGGTCGCCCTCCGCCATGCCCGGCGCGCCGGACCACGGGAACGACCGGGAGGTGCGGCGCACGTCCTCCGCGCGCCGCGCCTGGGTCGTCTGGGTCGCGTCCGTCACGCGATCCAGCGTAGGTCCGGTCACTGCCGTGCGGCGTCGCGGCGGTAGCGCCAGACGACGACCGCGGCGAGACCGAACGCCCAGGCCGCCAGCACCCGGGCGGGTTCGAGCATGCTCCCGTCCGCGCCGGCGCCCATCTGGCCCATCCGGTCGAGCCAGTACGACGGGACCCCGTGCGCGAGGGTGCTCATCCACGACGGCATGATCGACAGCGGGACCCACAGGCCGCCGAGGATCGCGAGCCCCATGAACACGACCATGAACAGCGGCTGTGCGAACGAGGGGCGGGCGAACTGCCCGATGAGGATCGCGATGAGGGCGAACGGCACCACCCCGGCCCACACGCCGACGCCGGCGACGAGCCAGCGGCCGGGTGCGAGGTCGGCGTGCAGCGCGAACACGGACACGAGCATCACGACGACGATGCCGAGCGCGGCGACCGCCATCGCGGCGATGACCTTCGACACGAGGAACCCGACCCCGGACAGCGGGGTGATCCGCAGCTGCCGGTTCCACCCGATGGACCGTTCCGTGACGATCGTGAACGCCTGCCCGAGTGCCGCCATCATGGCGCCGTACGACGCCATCTGCAGCGTGGTGACGACGAGCCACGGCAGCTTCGTCGCGGGGTCGACCTGACCGCTCGACCCGTAGGCGGACCCGAACGCCAGGAGCATCACCACGGGCACCGCGATCGTGAACACGAGCGACCGGACGTTGCGGAGCTGCCGCTTGGCCTCGAGGGCGACGTACCGGATCGGCAGGCGACCCCGGGTCCGGAGCGGGACGGGAGCGGTCAGGGCGTCGTCGGTGGGCGAGGTCGCCGCGGTGTCGGTGACCCGAACCGGCGTGGAGGGGATGGACGTGCTCATGATCGGGCTCCGGTCGTCTCGGCGGACGACGGCTCGTCCGTGGTGCGGGTGAGGGCGAGGAAGGCGTCGTCCATCGTGGACGGCACCACCTCGATGTCGTGCGCAGCGGGGAACGCCGCGAGCAGGGCGCGCAGGGTCGTGTCGGATCGGTCGGTGACGAGCGTGACGGTGCCGTGCCGTTCCTCCAGACCGCTGACGCCGGGCAGACCGCGGAGCGCGTCGTGGTCCGCGGGGCCGACCCCGGTGAACCGGATCGTCCGGGCGGCGGCGATCGCCTTGATCTCGGCGGGGGTGCCGTCGGCGACGATCCGTCCGTCGCGCATGATCACGATCCGGTCGGCGAACGTGTCGGCCTCGTCGAGGTAGTGCGTCGCGAACACGACGGTGCGGCCGGTGTCCGTGAACTCGCGCATCGAGGACCAGAAGGTGTGCCGGGCCTCGACGTCCATCGCCGCGGTCGGCTCGTCGAGCACGAGCAGGTCCGGGTCGGACACCACGGCCACCGCGAACCGCGCGCGCTGGAGCTGCCCGCCGGACAGCTTGTTCACGCGGCGGCCCGCGATCTCGGTGCAGCGCGCGCGGCGGAGTGCCTCGTCGACGGACATCGGGGCCCGGTGGGCGCTCGCGACCAGGGCGACGGAGTCCCGGACGGTGAGGTCGGGCAGGAGCGCACCGCCCTGGAGCATCGCACCGACGCGGCCGTCGACGATCGCGTCACGCGCCGCGCCGCCGAAGAGCCGCACGCTGCCCGCCGTCGGGGTGGCGAGCCCGAGCGCGAGGTCCACCGTGGTCGTCTTGCCGGCCCCGTTCGGGCCGAGGAGGGCGACGACCTCGCCCCGGTGGATCGTCAGGTCGACACCGTCGACCGCGGTCACCGCACCGAACCGCTTGTGCAGTCCGGCCAGCTGGATGATCGGCGTTTCGTTCATGCGGCCAGCGTGGCGGAACCGCGGGCGCGGGACGTCTGCGGTCCGTCATGGATCCAGCGTGACATTCGTCATGGTGCGGAGGCGGTCGGGTCGAGGTCGGGGCGGTGTGCACCTCGCACCGGTTCACACCCCGGTAACGACATGTTGCACATGGTCGGCCGGTGTCCGGACTCCTAGCGTTGGCGCAACCCCGCGCCGGCGACGCACTCCGCGTTCCGGGCCCGTCCGACCCGAGGAGCCACAGATGGCCAGCGACACCGCAGCTTCGGCACCACCCGTCTCGTCATCGTCGGCGACGGTCGCCGTCGACGACTACTCCCTCCGGCGTGTGCCGCAGTCCGCCCGCTACGGGTGGTTCCAGGTGGCGGTGCAGCGGTTCGGGCAGATCTCAGCCCTGTCGCAGTTCCTGCTCGGGGCGACGCTCGGCTTCGGCATGAGCTTCTGGGCCGCGTTCTGGGCGATCACGCTCGGCGCGGTGATCCTCGAGATCGTGTCGGTCTTCGTCGGCGTGATCGGGGTCCGCGAAGGCCTCAACACCTCCGTGATCGCGCGGTGGACCGGGTTCGGCAAGGGCGGCTCCGCGCTCGTCGGGCTCGCGATCGGCATGAGCCTCATCGGGTGGTTCGGGATCCAGTCGGGCGTCTCGGCGTCCGGGCTCGTCGCGATCCTGCCGATCCTGCCGGCGTGGGCGTGGTCGCTCGTGTTCGGCCTGCTCGTCACGGCGATCGTGCTCCGCGGGTTCCACTCGATGCAGTGGCTGGCGAACATCACCGTGCCGCTGTTCCTGGTCCTCGTCGGGTGGGCGATCACCGTCGAGCTGAGCAAGCACTCGATCGCGGAGCTCGCCGCCAAGGCCCCGGCCGGTCCGCACATGGGCTTCGTGGCGGGCACGACGCTCGTCGCCGGCGGGTTCATCGTCGGGGCCGTGATCACCCCCGACATGACCCGGTTCAACAAGAGCACCGGCGACGTCGTCAAGCAGACGCTCCTCGGCGTGACGCTCGGCGAGTACGTGATCGGCCTGGCGGGCGTCCTGCTCGCCCACGCGGTCGGGTCCTCGGACATCACGCGCGTGATCACGTCGTCGGTCGGCTGGGTCGGCGTGCTCGTGATCCTGCTCGGCACGTTCAAGATCAACGACTGGAACATCTACAGCTCGAGCCTCGGCGTCACGAACTTCATCGACGCCGTGTTCGGTCGGCAGGTCAACCGCGGCGTGGTCACGCTCGTCATGGGCGTCGTCGGCTCGGTGCTCGCGGCGGTCGGGTTCCTGGGCGCGTTCACGCCGTTCCTCACCGTCCTCGGCGTCGTGTTCCCCCCGATCGCCGGGATCATGGTCGCCGAGTACTTCGTGGTGAAGACCTGGCGTCGCGAGCTGAGCGCCGCCGCCGACGTCCCGCCGACCTCGCCGACGTGGGTGCCGATGACGCTCGTCGTGTGGGCCATCGCGGCCCTGATCGGCTACTTCGTCACGATCGGCATCCCCTCGATCAACTCGGTCGTCATCGCGTTCGTCCTCTACGTGATCGCCGGCAAGGCCGGCCTGGTCCGCGGCGTCGGGGTCAGCCACACGGAGACCGCACCGGTCCCGGCCCGCTGAGCCCGGGCCTCCCGGCCGGGAGGCCCGCCCCCGGCGCCGACGGGACCGCGCCACCCGCGCCCACCC
>NZ_QKTT01000021.1:0-37179 GCF_003234555.1 Curtobacterium sp. MCBD17_019
CCCCCGCACCACGCCCGGGAGGCCCGGACCGCGCCCGCCCCGCTGCTAGCGTCGGGTCCGTGCCCACGTCCGGCCGCCGCCCCGCTCCCGAACACCGCCCCGTCCTCGACGGCGTGGTGTGGGTCGTGTTCGCCCTGCTCTTCGTCGGCGCGGCCCTCGTGCTCAAGGTGTTCGCGGTGCTCGTCGTCGTGCTCCTCGTCCTCGCCGTCGGACTCGGGCTGACGCTCCGGCTGCTCCGCCGCTCGCGTCGGTGACGCGCGCGGCGGCCGGTGCCGTGCCTCCCGGCCGTGCCCGACGCGTCGCTCGCGGACCGGTGCGCACCGTCCGGCCGGCCCGTTCCCGGGTCGGCCCGGCCCGCTAGTCTGACCCGGTGACTGAAGTCGAGATCGGGGCCGGCAAGCGCGGACGACGGGCGTACGCCTTCGACGACATCGCGGTGGTGCCCTCGCGGCGCACGCGCGACCCGCGCGACGTGTCCGTGCAGTGGTCGATCGACGCCTTCACCTTCGACGCGCCGATCATCGCAGCGCCCATGGACTCGGTGGTCTCGCCCGCGACCGCGGTGCACATGGGCCGCCTCGGCATGCTCGGTGTCCTCGACCTCGAGGGCCTCTGGACCCGGTACGAGGACCCGGAGCCGTACCTCGCCGAGATCCGCGAGCTCGCCGACGGCGACGTCACGGCCCGCATGCAGCAGATCTACGCCGAGCCGATCAAGCCCGAGCTCGTGACCGCCCGCCTCGCCGAGATCCGCGCCGCGGGCGTGCCGGTCGCCGGCGCGCTGAGCCCGCAGCGCACGCAGGAGCTGTACCAGACCGTCGTCGACGCCGGTGTCGACCTCTTCGTGATCCGGGGCACCACCGTGTCGGCGGAGCACGTGTCCCAGAACCAGGAGCCGCTGAACCTCAAGGAGTTCATCTACGAGCTCGACGTGCCCGTGATCGTGGGCGGAGCGTCGACGTACACGGCCGCGTTGCACCTCATGCGGACGGGCGCCGCGGGGGTCCTCGTCGGCTTCGGCGGCGGTGCGGCATCGACGACACGCGCGGCGCTCGGCATCCACGCGCCCATGGCCACCGCGGTGGCGGACGTCGCCGGTGCCCGGCGCGACTACCTCGACGAGTCCGGCGGCCGCTACGTGCACGTCATCGCCGACGGTGGGCTCGACACCTCGGGCGACATCGTCAAGGCGATCGCGGTCGGTGCCGACGCCGTCATGCTCGGCACGGCGCTCGCGCGTGCCACGGACGCCCCGGGCGGCGGCTACCACTGGGGCGCCGAGGCGCACCACCCCGAGCTCCCGCGCGGACGCCGGATGCACGTCGGCTCGATCGCGCCGCTCGAGGACGTCCTCGCCGGCCCGACCCCGACGAGCGAGGGCCGGGCGAACCTGGTCGGCGCACTCCGCCGGTCGATGGCCACCACCGGATACTCCGACGTCAAGGAGTTCCAGCGAGTAGAAGTGGTCGTGGCGCCGTACCACGCCTGACCCGCCCGCTCGGCGGTCGTCCGGAGCCCGGCGCCGCGGGCTGCGTCGCCGGCGTGGCCGACCACGCGGTACGGAGGCGGACATGGCCAGGACGACGGTCTCGAACTCGAACAAGATCGGTCCGGAGGAACGTGCGGCGGCCATCCAGGCCCTGAAGTCACGCGAACTCGACGTGCTCGTCATCGGGGGCGGCATCGTCGGCACGGGGAGCGCGCTCGACGCCGTCACGCGCGGGCTGAGTGTCGGCATCGTCGAGGCCCGGGACTGGGGATCGGGGACCTCCAGCCGCTCGTCGAAGCTCGTGCACGGCGGGATCCGGTACCTGGAGCAGCTCAACTTCGCGCTCGTCCGCGAGGCCCTCATCGAGCGCGGCCTGCTCCTGCAGCGACTCGCCCCACACCTCGTCAAGCCCGTGAAGTTCCTCTACCCGCTCAACCACCGGGTCTGGGAGCGGTTCTACATCGGGATCGGCATGGCGATGTACGACGCGTTCAGCTGGAGCGGCGGGCGACCCCCGGGCGTCCCGCACCACCGGCACCTGTCGAAGCGCCAGGTGATGCGTGCGATCCCGAGCCTCGCGAAGGACGCCCTCGTCGGCGGGATGACCTACTACGACGCCCAGGTCGACGACGCGCGGTACGTCGCGTCCCTCGCCCGCACCGCAGCGGCGTACGGCGCCCACGCCGCCAGTCGGGTGCGGATCGAGGGCTTCGTCAAGGTCGGCGAGCGCGTCGTGGGGGCGAAGGCGCACGACATCCAGACCGGTGAGCGGTTCGACATCCGCGCGAAGCAGGTGGTCAACGCGACGGGCGTGTGGACGGACGACACCCAGGCCATGGTGGGGGAGCGGGGCCAGTTCAAGGTCCGCGCCTCGAAGGGCGTGCACCTCGTGATCCCGCGTGACCGGTTCCAGTCGACCATGGGCATGATCCTGCGCACCGAGAAGAGCGTGCTGTTCGTGATCCCGTGGGGCCGGCACTGGCTCGTGGGCACGACGGACACCGACTGGGACCTCGACAAGGCGCACCCCGCCGCGACCGCTGCGGACATCGACTACATCCTCGAGCACGTCAACCAGGTCCTCGCGGTGCCGCTGACGCGCGAGGACGTCGAGGGCGTCTACGCCGGACTCCGCCCCTTGCTCGCGGGCGAGTCCGACCAGACGTCGAAGCTGTCCCGCGAGCACATCGTCGCGCACACCGTGCCCGGGCTCGTCGTCGTCGCGGGCGGCAAGTGGACGACCTACCGCGTGATGGCGAAGGACGCGATCGACGAGGCCGTCGCCGCGCTCGACGGCCGGATCCCGGAGTCGATCACGGACGAGATCCCGCTGCTCGGCGCCGAGGGCTACCCGGCCGCGTGGAACCGGCGCGGCAGGACGGCCCGGGCGTACGGGCTGCACAAGGTCCGGCTCGAGCACCTGCTCAACCGGTACGGCACCCTCGCCGACGAGGTCCTCCGGCTCGTCAGCGAGGACCCGACGCTCGCCGAGCCGCTGCCGGGGGCCGACGACTACATCGGCGCCGAGGTCGTGTACGCGGCGAGCCACGAGAGCGCCCTGCACCTCGAGGACGTCCTCGCCCGGCGGACGCGCATCTCGATCGAGGCGTGGGACCGCGGCGAGTCGGCCGCACCCGTGGCCGCGCGGCTCATGGCGGGCGTGCTGGGCTGGGACCGCGAGCGCACCGAGGAGGAAGTGGGCAACTACCTCAAGCGCGTCGCGGCGGAGCGGGCGAGCCAGCTCGAGCCGGACGACGCCTCCGCCGACCGCGTGCGGCTCGAGGCGCCCGACATCGCGTTCGGCTTCGAGGAGGACGACGTCAAGGTCGGCGGCCCGGGTCGCCAGGACGGCGGCCGCGCCGAGGACGAGCAGGTGATCGGCGAGAAGACGACCGAGCCGCGCTGACCGCGGCGGCCCCGACCGGACGGCGGACGGGAGGGACGGTGCGGGCGCGCCCCGCTCCTCCCGGTCCGCGGCGGCGGGAATCGCGCGAGCGCGTGCGCGGTTAACATGGGCGACAACAAAGGGAGTCATCCATGGTCGACGTTCATCGCGTCAAGCTCCCCGGCGTCGGCGTACTGCACAGCTTCTACACCGACGACGGTGGCAAGTGCGGGGTCATCACGCACCGGTCGGGGCACTCCGACCTCATCTCCTTCGCCGACGTGTCGGACGGCGCCGACCGTGCGCAGAAGGTCTCGCTCCGCCTCAGTGAGGACGAGGCCCACACGCTCGCCGAACTGCTCGGCGGCACCCGGATCACCGAGGGCCTGTCGAAGCTCGACGAGATCCCCGGGCTGTCGATCGACTGGTTCAGCGTCGACTACGAGGACGCCATCGCCGGCAAGCCGCTCGGCGACCTGGCGGCCGCGGGCATCATCGGCCTCACCGTCGTCGCGGTCGTCCGTGGCGACTCGGCGAACCCGGCGCCCTCCGGCGACTTCGTCGTGTTCCCGGGCGACACCATCGTCGTCGCGGGTTCCCCGGAGAAGGTCGCGCGCGCCTTCGCCTACTACCGCAGCGGTGTACTGACGGCGGCGTCCGTCGAGGCCCCGCCCGGAGGATAGGGCGATGCACCTGGGTGGTGAGCTGCTGACCATCGGCGGCCTGTTCCTCATCGCCTACGTCCTCGGACGTCTCGGCAAGCTCATCGGCCTGCCGGCCATCCCGATCTACATGGTGGTCGGACTCATCGCGAGTCCGCACTCCACGTGGATCGGGCTGAGCATCGAGTCGCACACGATCGAGCTCATCGCGACGTTCGGGCTCGTGCTGCTGCTGTTCAACCTCGGGCTCGAGTTCGACCAAGAGGAGTTCTACGGCAACGCGGGCAAGTTGCTCGTGTCCGGCGGTACCTACGTCGCGATCAACATGGGCGTCGGGTTCGCGTTCGGCTTCTCGCTCGGCTGGGGCACGCGCGAGGCCCTCGTCGTCGCGGGGATGACGGCGACGAGTTCGAGCGCGATCGTCACGAAGCTCCTCATCGAGCTCCGGCGCCTCGCGAACGACGAGACGCCGATGATCCTCGGCGTCACGGTCATCGAGGACGTCTTCATCGCCATCTACCTGGCGATCGTGTCCGTCGTGCTCAGCGGCGACACGAACATCTGGGCGGTCGTCGGCAAGCTGGCGCTGTCGTTCGGGTTCCTCATCGTCATGTTCTCGCTCGCGCGCTGGGGCGGCAGGTTCGTCTCGCGAGCCTTCAACACCCGTGACGACGAGCTGTTCACGGTGCTGTTCTTCGGGCTCGCGGTGCTGTTCGGGGGGCTCGGAGACCTGCTCGGCGTGACGGACGCCATCGGCGCGTTCGTCATCGGCCTGCTCTGCGGTGCCACCCGGTACCGCGACCGCATCGAACAGCTCGCGCTCCCGATGCGGGACGTCTTCGGCGCGTTCTTCTTCGTCAACTTCGGGCTGGGCCTCGACGTCTCGACGTTCGGCGTCGTCGTGTGGCCGGTGCTCGGCGCCGTGCTCATGACCGTCGTCCTCAACGCGATCGCCGGCCAGGTCGTGGCCCGGATGAACGGGTTCGGCGCCCAGGCGGGCATCAACACCGCCGTGATCCTCGTCAACCGCGGCGAGTTCGCGCTCATCCTCGCGACGCTGTCGGCAGCCGCGGGCCTCGAGGCGCGGATCACGGCGTTCGCGGGGCTGTACGTCCTCGTGATGGCGATCCTCGGTCCGCTCCTGGCCGTGAACGCCGACCGGATCGGCCTCCTCGTGCTCCGTCCGGAGCGGCGGCGTGCGCGTGCTCGGACGGCGGCGGAGCAAGCGCGGCGAGCTGAGCGTGATCGCATGTTCGCCGAGGAGATCGCCCTCGTGGAGGCAGCGGGCAGCGAAGCGCGCGAGAATGGTGCACCGGAGGAGGCGCCGGTGCTCGTGGAGGACCGCGAACCCGTACCGGCGTCGCCGATCGACCTCCACGCGGAGCAGGCCGGGCAGCAGTCCGACGTCCGCGCCGAACGACAGCGGGATCCGGAGTACTGACACATGTGGGCTGTGGCGCGTCGACCGCGGTGGATCGGTCTCCTGGTCCTGGCGCTCGCCCTCGCGGCGCTGTTCGCGTTCCTCGGGCGGTGGCAGCTCGAACGGGCGATCGCGACGGCGAAGGTCGGTCCCGCCTCCACCGAGAACCAGCAGGTGCTCGACCGCGTCACGAAGCCGCAGCGCTCCATGCCGGAGGACCTCGCCGGTCAGCGGGTCTCCGTGCGGGGGCACTTCGTCGCGGGCGACACGGTGGTGCTCACCGGGCGCAGCGGCGGTGGCCGCTTCCAGACGGTCGGGCACTTCGTCGACAGCAGCTCGGGCGCCAGCCTCCCGGTCGTCATCGGGTACGCGGACGCACGGCGGGCGGCCCTCGCGGGTGGCGCCCGGGCGGCCACGGGTCGTACCGTCACGGTCGAGGGCCGCTACTACCCGTCGGAGTCACCCGACCAGGACGCGTTCCAGAAGGGCGAGCACAGCGCGGTGGCCGCGGCGTCGCTCGTCAACGAGTGGCACGACTTCGACGGCGAGATCTACGGCGGGTACGTGGTCGCCACCCATCCGACGGCGGCCCAGGCGCACCTCGGCACGATCGCCGACCGGGCGCCCACCCGGAACGTCCAGTTCAACTGGCTCAACCTCTTCTACGCGGTCGAGTGGGTCGTCTTCGCGGGCTTCGCGGTGTTCCTCTGGTACCGCTTCGTCAAGGACGCCTGGGAGCGTGAGCAGGACGAGGCGGCCGGTGACGACGACGGGCCGGACGACGACCGCGATCCCGACCCGGACCTCCCGGTCGGCTCTGCGGGTGCTCAGGACTCCCAGCTGCTCGCCGGGGCCCACGCGGGCCACCGGTAGGATCGGTCCATGGCCCTGACCGTCCGCACGCGTGACATCCGCAAGATCCCGGGGGCGGTCCGCCTGTACCGGGTCTCCGCGTACATCACGGGTGTCATGCTCCTGCTGCTCGTGCTCGAGATGGTCCTCAAGTACACGCCGATGCACACCGAGATGCAGCTGGGCGGCAACGGCTTCTTCGTGCCCGAGGGCACCTCGGGCAAGGCCCCCGGCACGTTCGACCTGTCGATCGGGATCCTCATCGCGCACGGCTGGCTGTACGTGCTCTACCTCTTCGCCGACTTCCGCCTGTGGAGCATCATGCGCTGGAAGCCGCTGCGCTTCCTGCTCATCGCCCTCGGCGGTGTCGTCCCGTTCCTGTCGTTCTTCGTGGAGCACCGCATGGCGGGCATCGCGCTGGCGACCCACCATGAACTCGTCGCGCAGCACCAGCAGGCGCGCCAGAAGGAGGCCGCTCGGTGAGCGAGACCGACCAGCGTCCCGTCCTCGTCGTCGACTTCGGCGCCCAGTACGCGCAGCTCATCGCCCGTCGCGTGCGCGAGGCGAACGTCTACAGCGAGATCGTGCCGCACACCGTCACGGCCGACGAGATCAAGGCGAAGGACCCCGCCGCGATCGTCCTGTCGGGAGGGCCGTCCAGCGTCTACGAGGCCGGCTCGCCCGACCTCGACGAGGGCATCCTCGAGCTCGGTGTGCCCGTCCTCGGCATCTGCTACGGCTTCCAGGTGATGGCGAAGTCACTCGGCGGCGAGGTCGCGAACACCGGCCTCCGCGAGTACGGGGCCACCGACGTCGAGCTCGTCGGTGACGGCGGCACGCTGCTCGGCGGCCAGCCCGCGGCGCAGACCGCCTGGATGAGCCACGGCGACTCCGTGCGCACCGCGCCCGAGGGCTTCGAGGTCCTCGCGTCGAGCTCCTCGACCCCGGTCGCGGCCTTCGGGTCCGACGAGCGCAAGCTCTACGGCGTGCAGTGGCACCCCGAGGTCAAGCACTCCGCCGAGGGCCAGCGGGTCATCGAGAACTTCCTGCACAAGGCGGCCGGCCTGCCGGGTGACTGGAACGCCGGCAACGTCATCGCCGAGCAGGTCGACCGGATCCGCGAGCAGGTCGGCTCGGCGCGGGTCATCGCCGGTCTGTCGGGCGGTGTCGACTCCGCCGTCGCCGCCGCGCTCGTGCAGAAGGCCGTGGGCGATCAGCTCACCTGCGTCTTCGTCGACCACGGTCTGCTGCGCGCCGACGAGCGGAAGCAGGTGGAAGAGGACTACGTCGCCTCGACCGGCGTCCGGCTCGTCACGATCGACGCCGAGCAGCAGTTCCTCGACGCACTCGCCGGCGTGTCCGACCCGGAGCAGAAGCGCAAGATCATCGGGCGCGAGTTCATCCGGACGTTCGAGTCCGCGGCCGAGGCCCTGGTGCTCGAGGCGAAGGCGGACGACGACGCGGGCGAGGTCAGGTTCCTCGTGCAGGGCACGCTCTACCCCGACGTCGTCGAGTCCGGCGGCGGGACGGGCACCGCGAACATCAAGTCGCACCACAACGTCGGCGGCCTGCCCGAGGACATGACGTTCGCGCTCGTCGAGCCGCTCCGGACCCTGTTCAAGGACGAGGTCCGGGCGATCGGCCGCGAACTCGGCCTGCCCGAGGTCATCGTCGGGCGGCAGCCGTTCCCCGGCCCGGGCCTCGGCATCCGCATCGTCGGCGAGGTCACGAAGGACCGCCTCGACCTGCTCCGTGCGGCGGACGCGATCGTGCGCGCCGAACTCACCGCGGCGGGCCTCGACCAGGAGATCTGGCAGTGCCCCGTGGTGCTGCTCGCCGACGTCCGGTCGGTCGGCGTGCAGGGCGACGGGCGGACCTACGGGCACCCGATCGTGCTGCGCCCCGTCTCCTCGGAGGACGCCATGACGGCGGACTGGACGCGCCTGCCGTACGACGTCCTCGCGCGGATCTCGAACCGGATCACGAACGAGGTGCGCGACGTCAACCGCGTCGTGCTCGACGTCACGTCGAAGCCGCCGGGCACCATCGAGTGGGAGTAGGGGCCGCCGGGCCAGGGGCCCCGGGGCCGGTCTGCTCACGCTGACGACAAGTGCGCATGCGCCCGCATGCGCACTTGTCGTCTGTGCGCGCACTTCCCGCTTCGCTACGGCGCCCGGACACGGAAGAGCCCCGCCGACGGGGACGCGTCGGCGGGGCTCGGTCCGGGGTGCGGGGACGAGGTCCGGGAGGGCCTAGTTGTTCCGCAGGATGGCGAGGATGCGCAGGATCTCGAGGTACAGCCAGACCAGCGTGACGATGAGTCCGAACGCGGCGGTCCAGCCGTAGATGCGCGGGGCGCCACGCTCGACGCCGGTCTTGATCTGGTCGAAGTCGAGCACGAGCGAGTACGCGGCCATGAGCACCACGAGGATTCCGATGAGCACACCGAGCGGGATGCCGAACAGCGTCACGTTCAGCAGACCGAACGCGCTGTGCGTGACACCCGTCCACATGAGGACGAGGTTCACGAGCGAGAACGCGAGGTACCCGAGCATCGCGACGAGGAAGAACCGCGTGGCCTTCGGGGTCGCACGGACCTTGCCGGACGTGAAGAGCAGGAGCGTCACGGCGAAGACGCCGAGCGTGCCGAACACCGCCTGGGCGACGATGCCGTCCCACTGGGTGTTGAAGACCTGCGAGATCCCGCCGACGAAGAGGCCTTCGAGCCCCGCGTAGGTGAGGACGAGGGCGGGTGAGGGCCTGCGCTTGAACGTGTTGACGAGCGCGAGCACGAAGCCCCCGATGACGCCGACGATCATGAGCGCCGGGACCATCCACCCGATGACCGCGCCGACGACGAGCACACCGAAGGCCACGAGCGTCTTGACGATCGTGTCCTCGTAGCTCATGCGGTCGGTCTCGACCGGGCCGGCCGCCGGGCGGTCGTACATGTACTGGAGCTGCTCGGGCGTGAGCGGCTGGCCGCCGGCCCGGCCGTAGGGGGCCTGCTGTCCGTACGGGGCCTGGCCGGAGGGGGCGCCGGCGCCGTAGGCACCGTTGCCCCATGCGTTGCGGCCCGCGTCGTTGAAGGCGGGGGACTGGTCGAAACCGGGCTTGAACGCCATGGTGTCCTCGTTGTTCCTGTTCTCTGGGTGCTCTGCGGCCGGGTGTGGTCCGGCTGTCGGGGAGCGTCGCGGGTGCGAACATCCGTGTTCTCTCAGCCTAGGGTCGTTCGACGGCGCCTGGCTGGGGATTCGCGATGAGCGGACTGCGGGCCTCCTGGTGGTGACGGGCTGCCATCACCGGTGTGCTCGCGATCCTGTCGCCGTCCTCTGGGAGAACGCCCGTACGCTCGTGCGCATGCCCGACGAGCACGCGCGCACGGCGTCTCCACAGCCCCGCGTCATCGCCCACCGGGGCGCCTCCGGGCACCGTCCCGAGCATTCCCGCGCGGCCTACGACCTGGCGGTGACGCTCGGCGCGGACGCGATCGAGCCGGATCTCGTCGTGAGCCGGGACGGTGTGCTCGTCCTGCGTCACGAGAACGAGATCTCGGGCACGACCGACATCGCGTCCCGACCGGAGTTCCGCGACCGGCGCACCACGAAGCGCGTCGACGGTCAGCGCGTCACCGGCTGGTTCACCGAGGACCTCACGTGGGAGGAGCTGCGCACCCTCCGCGTGCGTGAGCGCCTCCCCGCCCTGCGGCCGGCGAGCGCGGCGTACGACGGCAGCGGGGGGATCCTCCGCTTCGCGGACCTCCTCGCACTGCTCGACGCCGCACCGCGCCCGGTCGGGCTCGTGGCCGAGGTCAAGCACGCCACCTTCTTCGCCGAGCAGGGGTTGCCCCTCGACGAGCTCGTCGACGCCGTCCTCGGCGAGGCCGGCTGGCGCTCCGATCCGCGCCTCACGTTCGAGAGCTTCGAGAAGCAGGTGCTCCTCGACCTGAGGGCCCGGGGAACGGGCGGTCGCTCCGTCTACCTCATGGAGCGGCGGGGCGCGGCGGCCGACGAGCGCGCGCGGCACGGCTCCGCCGCCCCGACGTACGCCGCTGAGCGCACCGACGCCGGCCTGGCCGGGCTCGCGTCGCGCTTCGACGGCATCAGCGTGGACCTGTCGACCCTGATGGCGGCTGTCGACTCGGTCGCCGTGCGCGACGACCGGGAGGTCCGCAGCGGCCTGGTCGAGCGGGCCCACGCCGCCGGGTTGACGGTGTTCACCTGGACGCTCCGCGCGGAGAACCGGTTCCTCCCCGCGCCACTCCGGCGCGACGGCGACCTCGCGGCGCACGGGGACTGGGCCCGCTGGTTCACCTCGGTGATGCGCACGGGCGTGGACGGCGTGTTCGCGGACCAGCCGGACCTCGCGCTCGCCGCACGGTCGATGCTCCGCTGAGCGCCCCCGCTCAACCGAGCGGCACGGCACGTCGGCCGCGGGCGATCCCCCAGGCGACGAGTGCCGCGGCGACGACGGTGAGGACGAGGGACCCGGTGGTCACGGCCTCCCGGAACCCCGCGGTCTGAGCGGCGGTCCACCCGCCCGCGGTGAGCCGACCGACGGCGGACGCGGCGAGGACGGTCCCCGTGACGGCGAGACCGATGCCGGACGCGACCTCGGTGGCCGTGTCGACGAGCGCGGCACCGATCGTCGTGCGCGCCGACGGCAGGCCGCGGAGGACGTTCACGCCCGCGACGACCCCGACGACGCGCATGCCGGCCGCCTCGAGCACGAGCGCGGCGGCGACCCAGGGGTAGCCGAAGCGCCCGAGCACTCCGTACACGGCGAGGCCGGCCACCACGGCGGCCGCGCTCGACCACGCCGCCCGGTCGATCCCGACGCGGTGGACGAACCGGCCGACGAACGGGCCGCCCGCGACGAGGACGGCGACCTGCGGGAGCATGCCGAGGGCGGCCAGTGCTGGTGCCCAACCCCAGTCCAGCTGGAACTGCAGGGTCACGAGGTACCCGAGCCCGGCGGTGGCGAGTCCGGCGGCGGCCTTGAACGCGAGTCCGCTCGAGACGCGGGGCAGGGCGACCAGGGCGAGGTCGAGCAGGGGGTGCCGCGCGGTGCGTTCGCGGAGCACGAAGAGCGCCGCGGCCACGAGGGCGGCGAGGCTCGCGGCCCACGGCGCGCCGTCCTGCGCACCACGGTCGATGAAGAGCGTCGGTGCGACGAGGCCGAGGACGATCGTCGCCGTGCCGAGCGCCGCGCCGAGGACGTCGATCGGTGCGGGGTGGAGCTCCTCGGGCTCGTCGGGGGTCACGCCCCGGCGGACCCCGATGATCGCCAGCACCGCGATCGGGGCGTTCACGAGGAGGAGGACCTGCCACGGCGCGACCGCGAGGACGAACCCGCCGACGGTCGGCCCGATCGCGAGCCCCACGAGCCCGACCGTCGAGATGAGGGTGGTCGCGCGGACGCGGAGGTCGTCACGGTCGAACAGCCGGAACGCGAGTGCCATGGAGCCCGGCGTGGTCATCGCGGCGGCGATCCCCGTGACGACCCGGACGGCGATGAGCTCGCCCGCCGAGTCGACGAGCGCGGTCGCGAGGCTCGTCACGGCGAGCAGGACGAGCCCGACGAGCATGACGCGCCGCCGCCCGAACCGGTCGGCGATCGCCCCGAACACGAGCATCGACCCGCCGAACACGACGGCGTAGGAGCCGGTCACCCACTGCAGACCGGTCGTCGTCGTGTGGAGCTCCCGGCCGATCGTGGGGAGTGCGACGTTGAGGATCGCGTTGTCGAGCATCTCGAACAGGAACACGGCCGACAGGCCGAGCAGGGCGGGCCACGCCTGTCGGAGCGAGGTGGGCGCGCGCCGGGTGGATCGCGCGCCTGGGACGATGGCGCTGGTGGTCGGGTCGGACATGGCGCTGACCTTACGTGAGTAAGTTGAGTGACACAAGCAAGTGGAGGAACGATGCCACGGACCACAGCGCGCGGTGGACCCGAGACGCGAGCCAGGATCGCCGCGATCGCGTCCGGCCTGTTCCACGAACGCGGTTTCGACGCCGTGACCGTCGCGGAGGTCGCGCGGGCCGCCGGCGTGTCCAGCGTCACCGTCTTCAACCACTTCCCGCGGAAGGAGGACCTGTTCCTCGACCGCTCGCTCGACGCCGCCGAGCTGCTCCGTGCGGCGGTGCGGTCGCGTCCCGCCGGCACCGACGTCCTGGCTGCACTGCACGCCGTGGCCCTGCGGCTCGTCGACGAACGGCATCCCCTGTCCGGGCTCGACGACCGGTCCGGTCCGTTCTTCCGGACCGTGGCGGAGTCCTCGGCCCTCGTCGCCCGGGCGCGCGAGATCGGCGCGGAACTGCAGCGGACCCTCGAGGACGCGGTCCGGGACGACGGCGGGTTCGACGGCGATCCGACCCTGCTCGCGGCTCTCGTCGTGGCGGGCTACGCCACCGTCCTCGTGGTCACCGCGCGTCACGTGATCTCGGGGACCTCGGCTGACGCCCTCGTCGACGACCACCGGGCGCGGTTGGGGCGGCTGTTCGACGCGCTCCGGCACGGTCTCGCCCGCTGAGCTCCCGGCGCCGCGGGAGGCGCGGATGCGGGCCGCGGTCGGGCGTCGGTCCGGTGGCGGTGTCCGTGGTCGCGCCTAGACTGACCCGGTCATGACGATCGTGCTCGACCCCTTCGACTCCGCTCCCGATGACGGGGCGGGTCGACCCGCGCGCAGCGGCACCGCCACCTACGACGACCCCTTCACCGCCGGCCTCAACCCGCAGCAGAAGGCCGCGGTCGAGTACCGCGGCGAGTCCCTCCTCATCGTGGCGGGCGCGGGATCCGGCAAGACGAGTGTGCTCACCCGGCGCATCGCGCTCCTCCTGGCCAACCGCGAGGCCTGGCCGAGTCAGATCCTGGCGATCACGTTCACGAACAAGGCCGCGGCCGAGATGCGCGAGCGTGTCCAGGCGCTCGTCGGCGGGGCGGCCGAGGGCATGTGGATCTCGACGTTCCACTCGGCGTGCGTGCGCATCCTCCGACGCGAGTCCGAGCGGTTCGGGTTCACGTCGTCGTTCACGATCTACGACTCCGCGGACTCGCGTGCACTGCTCAAGCGGATCCTCAAGGACCTCGAGGCCGACGCGCTCGGGCTGACGGTGGGTGCCGCCGCCAACAAGATCTCGAAGCTCAAGAACGAACTGCAGGACGTCGAGTCCTACGCCCGCGACATCAACACGAACGACCCGCAAGAGGTCATGTTCCTCGAGGTGTTCCGTCAGTACTCACGCGAGCTCCGGCGAGCGAACGCGTTCGACTTCGACGATCTCATCGGGCAGACGGTGTTCCTGTTCCGGGCGTTCCCCGACGTCGCCGCGCTGTACCAGCGGCGCTTCCGGCACGTGCTCGTCGACGAGTACCAGGACACGAACCACGCCCAGTACGCCCTGATCCGCGAACTCACACGCCCGGTCGCACCCGAGCAGGTCGACGCGCTCGAGGCGTCGGGGCAGCACGTCGACCGCATGCGGGAGCCCGACGGGTCGATCGCACCGGCGTCGCTCACCGTGGTCGGCGACTCCGACCAGTCGATCTACGCCTTCCGCGGGGCGGACATCCGGAACATCGTCGAGTTCGAGCGGGACTTCCCGAACAGCCGGGTGATCCTGCTCGAGCAGAACTACCGGTCGACGCAGAACATCCTCGACGCCGCCAACGCCGTGATCGCGAACAACTTCGACCGGCAGGCCAAGAACCTGTTCACGGACGTCGGGGCCGGCGAGAAGATCACGGGCTTCACGGGCTACACCGGGCACGACGAGGCCCAGTTCGTCGCGGACGAGATCCAGCGGCTGCACGACGACGAGCACATGGACTACCGGGACATGGCCGTGTTCTACCGGACGAACTCCCAGACCCGTGCACTCGAGGAGATCTTCATCCGCGCGGCGATCCCGTACCGGGTGCTCGGCGGCACGAAGTTCTACGAGCGTGCCGAGATCAAGGACGCCATGGCGTACCTGATCACCGTCGCGAACCCCGCGGACCCGCTGTCGCTGCGCCGGATCCTCAACGTGCCGAAGCGCGGCATCGGCGCCGTCACCGAGACGGCCCTGCAGCGGTACGCCGACCAGAACGAGGTCTCGTTGCGCGAGGCCCTCCGGCACGCCGACGAACTCGGGTTCGGGCCGAAGGTCCGCACGGCGATCACCGACTTCGCGGCACTGCTCGACGCCGTCGCCGAGAAGGCCCCGACGCAGCCCGTCGTCGACACCCTGACGCAGCTGCTCGACGGCTCGAAGCTGCTCGAGGTGCTCCGGATGTCGCCGGACGCCCAGGACGCCGCCCGCGCCGACAACATCGACGAGCTCGTGGCGGTCACGCGGGAGTTCCAGAAGAACAACCCCGACGGCACGCTCTCGGACTTCCTGACCGAGGTCTCCCTGGTCGCCGCGGCCGACGAGCTCGACGACTCCTCGGGCACCGTCTCGCTCATGACGCTGCACACCGCGAAGGGGCTCGAGTACGACGCGGTGTTCCTCACCGGCATCGAGGAGGACCTGCTCCCGCACCGCATGTCCGCCGGCGAGCCCGGTGGTCCGGCCGAGGAACGCCGTCTGTTCTACGTGGGCATCACCCGCGCTCGGAAGCACCTGTTCCTCTCGCTCGCGATGACGCGCGCGCAGTTCGGTGACGTCAACGTGGCCATGCCCTCGCGGTTCCTTCAGGAGATCCCGGACGGGCTCATCGAGTGGAAGCAGTCACCGGGCATGGCGAACAGCCGTGGTGGCACGCAACCCCGCGCCCTGAACGCCCGGCGCGAGGGCGGCGTCGGACCGGGCGGCGGCGCGGGCTGGCGCGGACGCGGCGGCGGGTTCGCGGGCGGCAGCTTCGACCGGGCCACGGCCGCGGCGAAGACCCGCCCGAAGACCGAGTGGTCGAACAGCGTCTCGGGGCAGGTGCGCGACAACGGCGACATGGAGCTCGCGCCGGGGGACCGGATCTCGCACGTCGACTTCGGTGAGGGACGCGTCACCGCGGTCACCGGGAACGGGGCGAAGCGGATCGCCGAGGTCCAGTTCGACACAGCCGGGCGCAAGAAGCTCCTCATCAAGATCGCGCCGATCGAGAAGCTTTGACGGTCCGCGGGAGCCGGGTCGGGCCTCCCGGCCTGCTCAGCGCACCATGCGGACGGTCGCGCCGATCGGCGGGAACGCGCCGGTGGTGCCGTCGGTCCTGAACCCATTGCGCCGGTAGAACGCCTGCGCCCGCGGGTTGTCGGCCGCGACCCACAGCGACGCCGGCCGGTCCGCGAGCGCCGCGTCGAGGAGCGCCTGGCCGATGCCGGTGCCGTGTGCGGCGGCGAGGACGTACAGCATCGTCAGCTCGGTGGGGTGGCGCGCGGCGGGCGGATGCGCGGTGGTCGCCTCGGTCCGCTGTTCGGCGGGCTGATCGTGTTCGGCGGGCTGATCGGGGGCGCCGAGATCGGCCGTCGTGGCGAACCCGACGACCGCACCGTCGACGACCGCGACCACCGTGCCGAAGGACCCGGCGGCGAGGTTCTGTTCCCACCGCGCGACGCGCGGCTCGATCTGGAAGGCGGGATGGTCCTCCCCGTCGACGAGGTGCGCGTACGTCTCGCGCCACGACACGGCGTGGACCGTCGCGATGCCGCGGGCGTCCGCGGCGGTGGCGGTGCGGACGACGGCGCGGTGTGCCATGCCCTCAGGGTAGGACCGGTCAGGGCTGCAGTCGGTCGACCCGCCAGGAGCCCTCCGCGCTCCGGTAACGCAGGCGCCGGTACACGCGGTCGCGCGCGCTGAGCCAGAACTCCACGACGTCCGGCACGAGGCGGAACGCGGCCCATGCGGGTGGTCGGGGCACGTCGTCGCCGTGCTCGTCGAGCAGCGCGTTGGCCTGCGCGATCAGGTCGTCCACGACCGACCGCGGGTCGTGTTCGGCGGGGAACGCCGCGGACTGGTGGGACGCCGCGGTCGCGGCCCGGGACTTCGGAGAGCGCGCCGCGAACAGGGCGTCGGCCGCGGCGTCGTCGAGGCGTACGACGTGCCCCTCGAACCGGAGCTGCTGCCCCGTCTCGCGCCAGTAGGCGTGCAGGGCGGCGTTCGGGTTCGCCGTGAGCTCGACGCCCGTGGGGGTGTCCGTGCCCGTGCCGAACAGCAGCCCCTCGTCGGCGAGCTCCTTGACGTCGACGGTCCGGGCGCTGAGCACACCCGTGAGGCTCGCGGTGGCGAGGGTCATCGCGAGCGGTTCGCGGACCTCCCGGGCGGTCGCGGCGTCGAGCCAGCGTCGCGCGAGCGTCATCGGGTGGTCGGGGTGGGCGGTCAGGCCGTCGAACTCCGGGAAGCTGGCGGTGTCGTCGCGGGTGATGCGGTCCGTGGTCACGAGCCCACGATGCTCCTGCGGGCGCGCGAGCGCATCACGACCACGGGCCTTCGAGCGCGTGCTGGGCCGGACTCCGTCTCTTCTGCCAGCGGGTCCGACGGTGATCCGCGTCACCACCGTCGTGCGCTCACGTCGTCGTCGGATCCGTCGCACCGAGCGCGGTCGACACGGGGTCCTGCGTCCTGACCCACATCGCGTGCTCGACGGGCAGTTCGTCGATCCACGTCGTGGTGACCGGATCGGGCACGCCCAGCGACGACGACACGTCGTACACCGCCTCGGCGTACCGCAGCGCGGCGTCCTGATCGCGAGCGGTGACGACCACGAGCAGGTCTTCCGGAAGGGACTCGACCGCATGTCGGAAGACCCACACGCGCGGTGTCTCTGCGGTGGCGGGAGCGTGCGCTTGGAGTGCCTCGATGAACCGCCGATCCCGACGCGTCACCCGATCGAGCGCGACCTGCGCGCCGACGGGAAACGGCCCACTGGCGCTCACCAGCGCCGCCTTCTCATCGGGCTGCACGACCTGCGGGAAAGGGCGGTCGATGTCGACCACGAGACCCCACTCGTCGGGGATCCGACGGAGGAGCTCGTGCACCGGGATCGACAGCATCCGGGCAGGGGTCCCCGCAGGGATGCGAGCGAGGGCGTCCTCGGGCACGGTGAACCCCAACACCAGTGCGACACCCGCTGGCGTGCTGACCGCCAACGGAACACCCTGCTCTTCGTGTCGGAGGACGATGACCTGTGCCTCGGCGAACCCGTACTTCGAGCGAAGCATCATGTCGCGGTGCGCGTTCCGCGGAGGCGTCAGGGGCATGGGGTCATCCCGTCGTCGTCGGTGGTCGAGGGAGGCGGTACCGGGCTACCGGGCTCCCCGTCGAACTCCATCATGGCCGCGATGCGCTGCCCGTTTCGACTGCGGTCACCGGTTCCGGCCGCAAGGGATTCCGCGTGTGACGTCGGCGTCCGGTTCACGGTTCGAGGACCAACGCGAATCGGGGTCGCTCCGCGCGGAACGGTTGGGGGAAGTCGCGCACGATGCCGTGGCCGTCGCCGAAGTCCTCGACGAGGACACCGGCCGGCAGTGCCGCCGTCGCGAGCAGCTCCGACCAGACGTGGTGGCCCGACACCCGGGCGCCCGCCGAGTGCTCGACCAGTCCGGACAAGCGCCGGTAGCGGCCGAAGGCGGAGTGCACGCGCGCGCCCGCACCGCGGAGCTGAGCCACCAGTGCGGGGAGACGGCCCCATCCGCCCTGCGGGTCAGCGGGGTCGCGGAGCGCGTCACGGAGCGGGATCGGACGCCGCATGACCGGATCGGCGGTGTCGGTCGCGACCGTCTCCGTGCCCGGACGAGCGAAGCGGAGGTCCACGGCGTACCGCGAGCCGCCGGCCTCGAGCCCGTCGCGGACCCGCAGTCCGTCACCGTCGTGCCCGAGGGCCGGTACGGCCTCGTACGTGGTCCCCGGCGGCAGCACCCACCGCGCCGCGAACTCGGCGGGCGTCGGCACGGGACCGAGCAGCGTCATCCGTCGGTCAGTGATGATCTCGTTCCCTCGCTCCATCGCGGGCCCTCGGTGTTCGAGGAGTTCGTACCCGGACGCCTGGTACCAGTTGACGAGGCCGAGCAGCCGCCCGTACTCGGGCCACATCGGGACGGGCGACGGCGGCACGACGAGCCGACCCGTGCCGTCGCCGGCGGGCTGGGTCGCCCAACTCGCCGAGCGCGGCAGGATCTCTTCGCCGCCCCGCGTGATCCCGCGGGGGCTCACTGCGCAGCGACGACGTGATGCCGGAGGTCGTCGGCGTAGTCCCAGGGCGTCGCCACGACGAGGCCGCGAGCACCGACACCCATGGAACGGAGTGCGGAGCCGTACTCCTCCATCCGGAGCGTGCCGGGGAGGGGATGGACACTGGCAGAATCCATGAGAGGCCGGTCGATCGACTGGAACGCCGTGCCCCACGACGAGCGGTCACCTGGGATGAAGACCTCGCTCGCGCCGCCTGCGCCGTACTGCGGATTGGCCACTGCCGATCCGATGGCGTGCGGCAGGGGCTGGGTGACCAGGTAGGTCTCGCCCTGCGGCCGGAAGGTCTGGAACGGGCCGCTCGCGTCGTGCACTCCGACCTGCACGCTGGCGGCGTACTGCGCGGCGTCACCACCAGTCGTGATGAGATCGTGTGCGGGTCCCTCGCTCATCACGTAGAACTCGCCGTTCCCGACCACCTGCAGGCGTTGGCCGACGATGGACGTCGGCCGACCCGAGCGCCACGGGTCGACCCCCGGGTAGCCGCTCTTCCAACCGCTCGTTGTGCCCTGCCAGTGCCGGGCGCGAGCGGCGACCGAGGGGAGGTCGGACCGCCAGTACGCCTCCACGCCATCGCGGAAGGCGCCGCGCGCGTTCCGCACGTCCCGCACCCCGGCCGGGAGCCCCGCGACGACGAACGCGCGGAGCGACTCCACCGACCGGAGCGCCGTCCCGTGCCGCACGTTGGCGACGAGGTGCGGGAGCGCGGTGAACGACCGCGCCGTGTTCACCACTTCGGAACCGACGTGCCTGCCTGCGGAGGCGATCCCGCCCGCGAGTCCCGCGCCCTTGGCGAACTCCTCGCCGACCCGGGCCGCGGTGGTGATCCCCTTGCCCATCGGGATGCAGTCGAGGGCCGCGAACGCGAGGTCCCACCCGTCCGCCTGGCCCTTGGTCATCTTGTAGACGGTGTCGGCGAGCACGAGGAGCGCGACACCCGCGACGATCCAGGCGATCGGACCGCCGACGATGAGCGCGATGACGCCCCCCACGGCCACGACGACCTTGGCCACGGAGACGATGTCGCTCCAGACCTCGGACTGGAACACCTCGTCCCAGACGGACTGCTTGCCGAGACCGGCGTCGGCCGCGTGGCCGATCGCGGTCGCCGTGCGACGTTCGCCGTCCTCCCAGTCGCCACGGGCCTCGGCGACCAGACGCTTCGCGGCGTCGATCCGGGACTGCGCGGCGGTGATGGAGCTCTGTGCGGCGTCGACCCCGTCGGATGCCACGGCGGCGTTGTCGGACGCGGCGCGCAGCTGCGCCGGGGTCGGGACCTCCGCGCCGGCGGGCGGCGTCGAGCCGGCGGGGTGCGCGGCGGCGAGCGCGGTGAGACGGGAGGCCGTCGCCGCGTAGTGCGCCGCGGTCACCTGGGCGTCGTCGAGCCGGTGACGGGCGGCGTCGAGGTCGCCGGCTGCGTCCTTGGCGTCGGCGAGGGCACCGTCGGCGCGGTACTGCGTGTGGTCGACGACGTCGGCCCACCCGAGGAGCGCGGTGGCGACGTCGGCGTACGAGTGCACGAGCTTCGCGAGGTCGGTGGGGGTGTCCTGGATCGCGCGGACGAAGACGTCGGCGGCTTCACCCTGCCAATCGGTGAGCCAGCCCGAGCCGCGGACGGACCGGAGGCGCGTGGTCGCGTCGTCGGCGCCCTCCGAGATGCGCTGGTACTCACGGGCCATCATGCGGACGACGGTGGGGTCGCCGGGGACCGGGTCGAACCCCTGGTCCACGACCGCCCAGCCCGTGGGACGGGACACGGCTACCGCGCCGATCCGGCGGCGGTGGGCCCACCGGCCTGGTCGTCGACCCGCAGGGCGGAGGCGAGGTGGGCGTCGGTCTCGCGGTAGGCGCGCTCGGACGTCGTGAGCATGGCAGCGAGGGCCGCGGTGGAGTCCGTGATCTTCCGGCGCTTGTCCTCCCACCGGTGGTCGAAGTCGTGCAGCGCACCCTGGACGACCCGCGATCCGATCTCGTCGTCGGATGCGTCGACCTGCTTGTGCGCACGCTCCAGCGTGCGGTGCACGGTCGTCAGGTCCCGTTCCAGTTCGCCGAGACCCATGAGGTCGACGAGCAGCCGGTCTGCCATGGCGATGTCCCTCCCCGTCGCGCGGATACGCCCACGACCCGTGCGCCGCGGACGGCGCACGGGTCGTGGAGCGATGTCAGCCCTTGAGGCCCGATGCGAGCGACTCGTCGGTCTCGGACAGGGTCTGCGACGCCTTCGTCAGGAATGACGAGAGCCCGTCGAGGCCCTGCACCGTCTGCGTGACGCCCCGGTTGAACTCGTCGTAGGACTCACCGAACGCCACGGACGACTTGTCGGTGACGTAGCCGTCGGAGATGAGCTGCTGGATCTTGCGCTGCAGCGCGGACAGACGGTCCTCGATGTCGGCTTGCCCCGCCTTGAGGTCGGATGCCGCTGCCTCGAGGTCCGCGTAGGACACGTTGATGTTCGCCACTGGTGCTCCCTTTCCCCGGAGTCATGCTGTATTTCCCCCCGTTCGGGGCGTTCCACGGCGCGACACTACCATCGACGCGTCGGCCGCACAGCGGTTCTCCACAGTTCATGCAATCGCATGTGCTAAGGGGCCCCGCTGTCAGAGGCGCCCGCCACGATGGCGGGGCGAGGGGGAGCAGGATGACGTTCACGTTCACGATGGTGGACCGCGACAGCGGTCAGACGGCCAACGTCCACGTCGACGGCGACACCGGGCGGGCGGTCCGCGAGGTCGTGGCCGAGGCCGAGCGGCTGCTCGCGACCGATGTCACGTCCGCCACCGGCCCGGCGACCTACTTCGTGGGCGAGCGCCCGTTGGACCTCGACGCGTCGATCGCCGCCTCCGGTGTCCGTGACGGCGTGGTGGTGAGCCGGAGCGCCGAGGCCGTCCCACCGCCTCCCGTCCGTGCGCTGTCACTCGGCGAGGTCCGGATCGTGTCCGGACCGCACGCGGGCACGGTCGTCCGGGCCGACGCGGGGATCGTCACGATCGGCTCGGGGGCGGCGGCCCAGCTCCGCGTGGAGGCCGCCACCCAGGCCGACGGCCTGGCGGACGCCGCCGCGGCGCTCGGCGGCCAGGGCGTGCCCGACATCGCGCTCCTGGTCTCCGTCGGTCCGGACGGCGCGACCGTGCGCCCGGTCAACGGGTACGCGGGTGCCGCGCTCGACGGCGAACCCGTGGTGACGGAGACCACATGGGACGAGGACGCGCAGCTCACCATCGGGTCGGCCTTGCTCGCGTACGGACGCCCTCGGAGCCGCGGAGCGCACCTCGCGCTCGCCGAGGACGGCATGGCCCTGGAGTACAACCGGCCACCCCGCATCCTGCCGCCGGACGACCACGCGCGGTACCAGTTGCCGGTGCCGCCGGTCGAGCCGCCGGCCAGGGCCCTGCCGATCCTCATGGCCCTGGCCCCGATGGGCATGGCCGTCATGTTCGTGTCGACGACGGGCCGCTGGATCTACCTGCTCGTCGCCCTGCTCTCGCCCCTCGTCATGGTGATCACCGGGTTGCAGGGCCGACGGCAGGGCAAGAAGACCCACCGGCAGCGGGTGGCCGAGTACGAGGACACCCGGGCGCGGGTCGAGGCGGACGCGACCGAGTCCCTCCGACGTGAGCGTGAGCGGTGGATCGCCGGCGCGCCCGATCCCGCGGACGTGTACGAGACCGCCGTCGGGCCGCTCCCGCGCCTCTGGGAACGCCGCCCGACCGACCCCGACCACCTGCTCGTCCGCGTCGGCACCGCGACGCAGCGGTCCGAGGTGACGCTCGAGGACCCGGAACAGCTCTCGCACAAGCGGACGGTCACGTGGGACGCCCGCGACGTCCCGGTGCGGATCGAGCTCGCCGAGCGGGGCGTGCTCGGGATCGCGGGCCCGGGGGACGACGCCCGCCGGATCGCGAACTGGGTGGTCGCGCAACTGGCGACGCTGCAGAGCCCGAAGGACCTGACGTTCGCGCTGCTCACCGACTCGACCAGGACGGGCATGTGGGAGTGGATGTCGTGGCTCCCGCACGTCCGCCGCGACGGCGCCGACCAGCCGGTCACGAGCATCGCGTCCACCGCGGCCGGTACCGCACGGCTCATCGCGGAGCTGTCCGCCACCATCGACGCCCGGAAGGAGGCCGGTGTCCGGGTCGGTCGGCAGGCGCAGCACGCCGGCCAGATCGTGGTCGTCATGGACGGCGCGCGCCGGCTCCGCGCCATGCCGTCGCTCGTCCAGGTGCTCAAGGAGGGCCCGGCGGTCGGCGTCTTCAGCATCTGCCTCGACCTCGACGAGCGCCTGCTCCCGGAGGAGTGCGACGCCGTGGTCGTCGTCCGCGACGGCCGCCTCCGCGTCCGCCAGCAGCGGAGCGAGCGGATCGACGACGCCCGCCCGGACCTGGTGGACCAGGACTGGCTCGAGTGGGTGGCGCGGTCGTTGTCGCCGATCGTCGACGCGAGCCCCGACGTCGAGGACGGCGCGGTGCCGTCGTCGTCCCGCCTGCTGGACGTGCTCGCGCTCGAACCGCCGACGTCCGAGGCCGTTCAGGCGCGCTGGATGCTCGGCGGGCGCAGCACGACGGCCGTGATCGGCGAGTCCATCGACGGCGCCTTCGCGATCGACCTGCACCGCGACGGGCCGCACGGGCTCGTCGCCGGCACGACGGGGTCCGGCAAGTCCGAACTGCTGCAGTCGCTCGTGGCGTCGCTCGCGGTGGCGAACCGCCCGGACGAGATGGTGTTCGTCCTCGTCGACTACAAGGGCGGCGCGGCGTTCAAGGACTGCGTCGACCTGCCGCACACGGTCGGGATGGTGACCGACCTCGACACCCACCAGGTCGAGCGCGCGCTGGAGTCGCTCGGGGCGGAGCTCCGCCGCCGCGAGCACGCCTTGGCCGCGGTCGGCGCCAAGGACCTCGAGGACCACCAGGACCTCCGCGCGAAACGGGCGGCGGCGGGTGACGCCTCGGTCCCCTCCTTGCCCCGTCTGGTCATCGTGATCGACGAGTTCGCGTCGCTCGCCCGCGAACTCCCGGACTTCGTGAAGGGCCTGGTGAACGTGGCGCAGCGGGGCCGCTCGCTGGGCATCCACCTGGTGCTCGCGACCCAGCGGCCGGGCGGCGTCGTGTCGCCCGAGATCCGGGCGAACACGAACATCCGCATCGCGCTGCGGGTGACCGACCAGTCCGAGAGCCAGGACGTGATCGGGGCGAACGACGCGGCGCGGATCGCGAAGACCACGCCCGGACGCGCCTACGTCCGGCTCGGCGCGGCGTCGCTCCTGCCGTTCCAGACCGGTCGCGTCGGGGGTCGTCGTCCAGGGGGCGTCGGCGACGACGCGGACGTCGCTCCGCTCGTGCGCGAGCGGAGCTTCGCGGACCTCAGCGAACCGGCACCGCGCCGCGCTGCGACGGCTTCCGACCTGGCCGACGTCGAGGTCACGGACCTCAGCGTGCTGGTCCGGGCCGTCGGCGACGCGGCCATGGCGATCGGCGTCCCCGAGCAGCGCAAGCCGTGGCTCCCACCGTTGCCGTCGCTCGTGACCCTGGCCGACGTGGAGGCCGTGTCCGCGGTGACGGCGCCGCTCGCGGTGGCCTGGGGCCTGGAGGACCACCCGGACCGGCAGGAGCAGCGGCCCCTGGTGTTCGACCTCGACCAGGACGGCCACCTGTTCGTCATCGGCTCGCCGCGGAGCGGACGCAGTCAGGCGCTGCGGACCCTCGCCGGCGCGATGGCCCTGCGGCTCGGTGTCGGGGACGTGCACCTCTACGGCATCGACTGCGGCAACGGTGCCCTCCTGCCGATCGGCGCGCTCCCGCACTGCGGTGCAGTGGTGCAGCGACACGAGCCGGAACGTGTCGCGCGGCTGTTGACCACCCTGCTCGGTCTCGTCCGGACGCGGCAGACGGCGTTCGCCCGCGCCGGGTACGGGTCCATCGCGGAGCAGCGCGAGGCCGCGCCCGCCGCCGACGAGGTCCCCATGCCCCACGTCGTGGTCCTGCTCGACCAGTGGGAGGGCTTCATGTCCTCGCTGGCCGAGGTCGAGAACGGCGCACTGCACGACGCCGTCCAGACGCTCCTGCGCGAGGGCGTCGGCGTCGGCGTGCACCTCGTCGTCACCGGGGATCGCACGCTCACCGCCGGGCGCATGTCGAGCCAGGTCGAGCGGAAGCTCCTGCTCGCCCTGGCGGACCGCGGCGACTACGCGTACGAGGGCGTGAACGGCAAGAAGCTGCCCGAGATCATCCCGCCCGGTCGGGGGTTCCGCAACGCCACGGCCACCGAGACCCAGATCGCCGTGCTCCCCGGTGGCGCCACCGGGCGGGCGCAGGCCGACGCCCTCCGCGGGATCGGTGACGAGGTCCGAGCCTTGGTGGCCGCGGACGCGCCCCGGCCGGTCCGGGTCGACGCACTCCCGCAGGGGATCACGCGCTCCGAGGCGGTCCGGTACCTGCCGGTCGCCGATGCGCGCGCCGGGAGGATCGGGGTCGGTGTGGGCGGCGACGAGCTCCGCTTCCACACCCACGACTTCGTCGACGACACCGCGGTGTTCGTCGTCGCGGGGAGCGCTCGCTCAGGCAAGAGCACGACGTTGGTCGCGATGGCCCGACACGCCCTGGACACGGGCGGGAGCGTCGTCGCGGTCGTCCCGCGCGACTCACCGCTGCGCGCACTCGCGGGCGAGCACGCACGGTGCACCGTGTTCACCGATCCCGGACTCAGCGCGGACGACCTCGCCGCGGCGGTCGAGGGGGCGGAGGGCTTCACCCTCGTGCTCGTCGACGACGCGGAGCTGCTCAAGGAGACCGATGCCGAGCCGGTGTTCCGCGCGATCATGGCGTCGGAGCGGGGGCGCCGCGTCGGCCTCGTGCTCGGCGGTGACGTCGAGGGCGTGGCGAGCGGGTTCCGGGGCTGGCAGGTGGACGCCAAGAAGGCACGACGGGGCCTGCTCCTCGCCCCGCTGAGCACCGTCGACGGCGACCTGATCGGTGCGCGCCTGACCAAGAGCGCGCTGGGTCAGGACCGCACGCCCGGGCGGGGGTTGCTGCACGACGCGGACGGCGTCCTCCGGGTGGTGCAGGTGCCGGAGGGCGACTGATCGCGTGCGCACCGTCAGTCGAGCGGTGTCTCGGGCACGAGCGCGGTCGCCGGTTCGGTGCGGAGCACGTGACCCCCGAAGACGACGACGTCGTCCGGGCGGATCGTGGTGCGCTGGCCCCGCGAGAGCATCGTGGAGGGGAGCCCCGGGCGGTGCAGCTCGGCGCCGTTGGCGGAGTCCGCGTCGAGGACCCAGAACGAGCCCTCGGCCCCGAACCCGAACGCCAGGTGGGTCCGGCTGAGCAACCGATCCGGGTCGTCGAGCGTGATCCGGTGCGCGGTGTCGTCGTCGATCCCGGCGGCACGGAGCGACGGGTCGCGTCCGAGGACCCCGGGGCCACGCACGAGCACGCGTCGGTCGTCGTCGAGCACGAGGACCACGGCAGCGGCGGGCCGCGCCGGCGCCGTGGCGTCGGTGGCCGCGGTGTGCCCGAGCGGCCGCTCCGGGAGCACCGCGAGGAGGTCCCGCACCCGTCCGGCACTCGCCCGCGGCGCGGGCGGTGGCGTCGTCACGACGCGTGCGAGTCGGCCGTCCGCGGCCATGCGCGTGATGTCGTCGGGCGCGACCCGTTCGGGCACGACGGTGACCGGGCGACGACGGCGACGGAACCGGAGGCGCATCACCGCGCCTCCCGATCCGTGGCACCGCTCGCGCCCGCGTCGATGAGCTCGAACGTGTCCGTCACCGCCTCGAAGAGGTCGAACAGCGCCTCGGCGAGGTCCACCGCGGGTGAGGCGACGCTGACGAGTGCCACCTGGTCGTCCATCGGCACGAACGTCTGCATCGTCGCGACGGGGAACGACCGCTGCCCGGACGGATCGACGATCCGGCTGATGCCCCAGGTCCGCGGGACCCGGCCGACGCGGGGGAGGTCGTGGAGGTCGACGTGCGCGCGCGCAGCCTCGTCGTCACGGCTGTCTCGATCGGCCAGCGTGGCGACTCGGTCGGTCAGCGCCGTGAGCGGATCATCGTCCCCGCCGGGCGCCGGGAGCATGCTGACCGTCAGCGCACCGGACACGATCCCGTCGTCGCTCGGTTCCGCGAACGCGGCGCAATACCGCGCGCCGGAGTCCCAGGCGGACCGGGCGAACCGTCGGAGGATCCGGACGATCTCGGTGCGGTGCTCCCGCAGCGCCGGCTGGTCCCCGACCCGTTCCTGCACGAGGGCGCTGATCGCGTCGTCGCGGTGCTCGGGTCGGACCGGCAGCTCGAACCAGGTCCGCGGCACGGTGATGGCGAAGTGGTCGGCCCCCATGCCGACCACCGTAGCGGCTGACGCTCAGCGCCTGGCGCTCAGCGGCCGAGGCTCAGCGCCTGACGCTCAGCGGCCGACGACGGTGGTGCGGCGTGCGGCCGCCCGTCGGAGCGACCGCAGCAGCACCCGGAACGGGAGGCGCCGCACCGGTCCCGGGACCGCCGCCACGACCCGGCGCAGCACGGCGACGGTGCGGTCGTACCGGCGTTGCTCGGAGCCTCCCCACGCGAACCCGTACGCCGTCCGCAGGTCGGGGGGCAGCATCCCGACGGTGACGATCCGCGCGATCGGCATGAGCGCGCGGATCCAGACGGGCGCGAAGCGCGGGTGGAGCAGGTCGCGGACCACCCCGCGTGCTTCGTCGGTCACGCGGAGCGCCGCGGAGGTCCGGCGCCAGTACGCGTCGAAGGCCGCGGGCGTCGAGGGCCACCGGCCTGCGGGGACCCGGAGCGCGCCGCCGAGCGGCTCGTACGCGGTGAGCACGGCGGCGGCCAGCGCCGGGTCGACCGGACCGCGGAGCAGCTCGTGCATGCGGAGCGCCGACTCGTACAGGGTCGCGGCGACCCAGAGCTGGTGGTCCGGGTCGTCGGCGCCCTGCACGGGTCGGTGGGCGTGCTCGACGAACGCTGCTGCGGCGCGGGCGTCGGCGGGCGAACCGAGCACGACCGCGTAGACG
Organism: Curtobacterium sp. MCBD17_019; assembly: GCF_003234555.1. NCBI lineage: Bacteria > Bacillati > Actinomycetota > Actinomycetes > Micrococcales > Microbacteriaceae > Curtobacterium > Curtobacterium sp. MCBD17_019. Next base: position 27,485 of record NZ_QKTT01000021.1, read on the forward strand.
TACTGCAGCGTGTGCACGAGCCGCTGCTGCGGTCGGTGCGCGAAGTCACTGTGCCGGGCGACACCGGCCGCGACGACCGGGTCCGCGATCTGCAGCAGGATCGCCCGGCCGCCCGCCATGACGAGCGAGCCGTCCGCCGCGAACCGGCGGACGGCGGGGGGGACGGTCGTCAGAGCGACCGGTACTCGTCGTTGCCGAAGTCGACGCCCTGGGACTCGGGCTCGTCCTCGCCGTCGTTCTCCCAGAGGATCGGTTCGCCCTCGCGCGGGGCACCGCCGGTCGGTCCGTTCGCCGTGCCGTCGCCCGGTTCCGGATCAACGGTCTCGCCGGCGACGGCGTCGTTCGTGACGGTCTCGATGGACTCCTGGATCGCGTCCGGGTCCTCGTCGAACGCGACCTGGTCGTCGGTCGTCGTCTGCTCGCGGAGCTCGGTGGCGTCGTCGTCCGGTCCGATGGCGGGGTCGCTCATGGGGTCCTCCCCTGGTGCTGATGGCGGCGACGGCCGTGGTGCCGTCCCCGTTCGTTCGTACTCGGTCCGGCCGGGGTGTGCCTCCGGACGGTGGCCGGCGTCGCTCCGCCCCGGGTGTCCGGAGCGGAGCGGTCGGCGTCAGGCCGTGACGAAGTGCGTCTCGCCGCCGGTCAGGTGCAGCTGCTCGGCGAGGCCCTTCTCGTCGGTCGCGCCCCAGCGCTCGACGATCTTGCCGTCCTCGAACCGCGCGGTCTGCATTCCCCGGACGCGGAAGGTCCGGCCGGTGGGCGCGTGGCCCTGGAACTCGCCGCTGTGCGTGCCGGTGATCGTGAACACGACCGAGACGGAGTCGTCGTCCGCGACGAGCGTCTCGGGCTGCAGGGCGACGTCCGGGAACGCGGTCGTGAACTCCTGCCAGAAGGCGACGATGCCCGCCAGGCCCGGAGCGGCGCCCGGAGCCGGGTCGTGGTCGACGACGTCCTCGGCCCACACCTCGCCGAACCGGTCGAACGCACGCTGCTGGAGCAGTTCGCCGAGGTGCTGCTGGGCCTTCGTGTTGACGTCCTTGCTCATGGTGACTCCTGTCGTCGGGTCGGCGCGGGTGCGCCGCTGGGCCACCGCGTCGGGTGACGGTTCCTGGGTACCCGCACCGGGCCTCCCGGCCCCGGCATCCGGAGGTGCCGCACAGGCAACGCCGTGGCGACGCATCGGACCGCGATCCGCCACGCGGTGTTCACCGGGCGGTCACCTGCGCGACGCCCGCGTGGGCCAGGCTGCTCTGGCTCGGGGGAGTGGAGCGCGGCCGCCGACGGGTGGTCGAGCGGCCGCGCCTTCCCCCGACCCGCGCCGGGCCGCCGGCAGCGGGTGACGACGGCCGTCAGACGGTCCGCAGGAGGCCCCGCTCGCGCACCGCGTCGATCGACAGCACGCGGTACCCCACCGACTCGAAGAACACGGTGATCCGGTCCTCCTCGGTGCTCATGACGGTCCCGTGACCCCACTCGTCGTGCTCGACCTCGGAGTCCGGCGGGTACGCGGCGTCGTTCGAGCCGTCCGCCACGTGGGCGTCCTGCGCGTACGCCGAGCCGGAGGCACACGTGTCGCAGTTGCCGCAGGGCTGGGGCAGCTCGTCGCCGAAGTAGCCGAGCAGGAACTGGCGTCGGCAACCGAGGGTCTCGGCGTACTGCCGCATCATCGCGATGCGCGACTCCTCGATCCGCTCACGGTCCTCGGCGCGGGCGACCGCGGCGTCGGCGGCGGCGTCCGCGTCCCGCGCGGCGTCGTCGTCGGTGCGGACGAGGCCGTCCTCGGTCTCCTCGAGCGCCCCGCCCTCGACGAGGGCGTTCGCGTAGCGGCCGAGGGACCGCGTGGGCACCTCCGCCGCCTCGGCGAGCTCGGGACGACGGATCGCGCCGTCGTCGGGCACGGCGTCGAACACCGTCCGGAGCTTCGCCTTGGCGGGCGTGCCGGACGCGAAGAACCGCCGCAGCCCGAGGTCCTCGGCCCGGTAGTGGAGGGTCGTGGTCGCCGGATCGCCGTCGCGTCCGGCCCGGCCGATCTCCTGGTAGTACGCGTCGACGGACTCGGGCACGTCGGCGTGCACGACGAAGCGCACGTCCGGCTTGTCGATGCCCATGCCGAACGCGTTCGTCGCGACGACGACGTCGAGGGTGCCGGCGAGGAACGCCTCGTGCACCTCCTGCCGCTCGGACGCCTTGAGTCCGGCGTGGTACGCGCGGACGTTCCGCCCGCGGTCCGCCAGCTCGTCCGCGTACCACTCGGTCTCCTTGCGGGTCGCCACGTACAGCAGACCGGGGACCGGGAGGGCCGCCACCTGCTCGACGACGGCGGCCCGCTTGCCGTCGTCGTCGCTGTGACGCACGACCTCGAGCCGGAGGTTCGGCCGGTCGAACCCGCGGCTCAGCTCGAGCGGGTCCCGCATGGCGAGCCGCTCGACGATCTCGGACCGGACCGGACCCGAGCCGGTCGCGGTCATGGCGAGGACCGTCGGGTGACCGAGCCGCTCGACGACCTCGCCGAGGACGAGGTAGTCGGGGCGGAAGTCGTGCCCCCAGCTCGACACGCAGTGGGCCTCGTCGACGACGAACAGGCGCACGCCGAGGTCGAGCAGGCGTTCGACGACCTCGTCCTTCGCGAGCTGCTCGGGCGCGAGGAACACGTACTCGGCGTCTCCGCTCGCCAGGTCGGCCCATGCCTGTTCGACCTCGCCCGCGGACCGGGTCGAGTTGACGGCGACCGCACGGGGTCCGCCGGTCTGCTCTCGCGCCTCGAGCCCCGCCACCTGGTCGTCCTGCAGCGCGATGAGCGGGGAGACGACGGCGGTCGGGCCGTCGATGAGGAGCCCCGCCACCTGGTAGATGCCGGACTTGCCGTAGCCGGTCGGCATCACGGCGAGGGTGTCGCGTCCGCCGACCACCGCCTCGATCGCCTCGGCCTGGCCGGCGTGCAGGGCCTCCCAACCGAAGACCTCGCGGGCGGTCGCCTCGGCACGGTCGCGGATGTCGTCGCTCATGCACGACACCCTGCCGGAGCGCCGCTCGGAGGCGACCCGGCGGCCGGGGTACGACCGGCCCGGAGCGCTAGGCTGGCCGCGGCCGTTGTCTCGACATCGAGCGACCTCGACGTCGAGTGCGACCGTCCGACCAGCGCCGACGCACGACGACGGCGCTGCCCGAAGACGCACATCGCGGTGAGGAAGAACAGCGTGGATCTTTTCGAGTACCAAGCCAGGGACCTCTTCGAGTCCTCCGGCGTCCCCGTCCTGCAGGGCATCATCGCCGACACCCCCGACGAGGCCCGCGCGGCGGCCGAGCGCATCGGCGGGGTCGTCGTGGTGAAGGCGCAGGTCAAGGTCGGCGGGCGTGGGAAGGCCGGTGGGGTCAAGGTCGCGAAGACCCCCGACGAGGCGTACGAGGCCGCGCAGGCCATCCTCGGGCTCGACATCAAGGGCCACACCGTGCACCGCGTGATGGTCGCGCAGGGCGCGCAGATCGCCGAGGAGTTCTACTTCTCCGTGCTGCTCGACCGCGCGAACCGCTCGTACCTGGCGCTCGTCAGCGTCGAGGGCGGCATGGAGATCGAGCAGCTCGCGGTCGAGAAGCCCGAGGCACTCGCCCGCGTCGAGGTCAACCCGCTCACCGGGATCAACGACGCCGAGGCCGAGCAGATCGCACGCCAGGCCGGGTTCCCCGAGGACCTGATCCCCGCGGTCGTGCCCGTGTTCGTCGCGCTCTACGGCGTGTTCCAGGGCGAGGACGCCACGCTCGTCGAGGTCAACCCGCTCGTCCGCACCGAGGACGGCCAGATCCTCGCGCTCGACGGCAAGGTGTCGCTCGACGACAACGCGGGTTTCCGGCACGAGGGTCACGCCGCGCTCGAGGACAGCGCCTCGGCCGACCCGCTCGAGGCGAAGGCCGGGGCGCACGGCCTCAACTACGTCAAGCTCGACGGCGAGGTCGGCGTGATCGGCAACGGAGCCGGGCTCGTCATGTCGACGCTCGACGTCGTCGCGTACGCGGGGGAGCGCCACGGCGGCGTCAAGCCCGCCAACTTCCTCGACATCGGCGGCGGCGCCTCGGCGGAGGTCATGGCGAACGGCCTCGACGTCATCCTCGGGGACCCGCAGGTGAAGAGCGTCTTCGTCAACGTCTTCGGCGGGATCACCGCGTGCGACGCCGTCGCGAACGGCATCGTCGCCGCGCTCGGGATCCTCGGCGACGCGGCCACGAAGCCGATCGTCGTGCGGCTCGACGGCAACAACGTGGACGAGGGCCGGCGCATCCTCGCCGAGGCGGCACACCCGCTCGTCACCGTCGTGGCGACCATGGACGACGCGGCCGAGAAGGCCGCCGAACTCGCCGCGGCCGCGGCCTAGAAGGGACCAGCACCATGTCCATCTTCCTCGACAAGGACTCGAAGGTCATCGTCCAGGGCATCACCGGCGGCGAGGGCACGAAGCACACCGCGCTCATGCTCAAGGCCGGGACGAAGGTCGTCGGCGGCGTGAACGCGCGCAAGGCCGGCACGACGGTCACACACGGCGACGTCACCCTGCCCGTGTTCGGCTCGGTGACCGAGGCCATCCAGGAGACCGGAGCGGACACGTCGATCGTGTTCGTCCCGCCGGCCTTCGCGAAGGACGCCGTGATGGAGGCCATCGACGCCGAGATCCCCCTCGTCGTCGTCATCACCGAGGGCATCCCGGTGCAGGACGCGGCGGAGTTCTGGGCACACGCGAAGGCGCTCGGGGGGAAGACCCGGATCATCGGGCCGAACTGCCCCGGCATCATCACGCCGGGTGAGTCCCTCGTCGGCATCACCCCCGCGAACATCACGGGCAAGGGGCCGATCGGCCTCGTGTCGAAGTCGGGCACGCTGACCTACCAGATGATGTACGAGCTCCGGGACCTGGGGTTCTCCACCGCGATCGGCATCGGCGGCGACCCGGTCATCGGCACGACGCACATCGACGCGCTCGCCGCGTTCGAGGCCGACCCCGAGACGACCGCGATCGTCATGATCGGTGAGATCGGCGGCGACGCCGAGGAACGCGCGGCCGACTTCATCAAGGCCAACGTCACGAAGCCGGTGGTGGGCTACGTCGCCGGGTTCACGGCGCCGGAGGGCAAGACCATGGGGCACGCCGGGGCGATCGTGTCCGGCTCGGCCGGCACGGCCGAGGCGAAGAAGGCGGCGCTCGAGGCCGCCGGGGTCCGCGTCGGCAAGACCCCGAGCGAGACCGCGGCCCTGCTGCGGGAGGCAGTCGCCGCACTCGGCTGAGTGTCGCCCGGCCCGCCGCGCGCCGACCCGGTGTGCGGCGGGCCCTCCCGTATCCTCGTCCGCGATGAACCGCCCGGGCACCGCTCTCTTCGCCGCCGTCGAGGCCGTCGTGACGGTCGCCGTCGGCGTCGGGATCGCCCTCGTGCCGCTGACGCTCCTCTGGGGCATCGAGTACGGCCTGCAGGTCCCGTGGCTCGCGTTCTGGCGGGCGGCGGGGAGCGTCTGGCTGATCGGCCACGGCGTCGACGTCACCTTCGTGCTCGACGCCGCCACCGCCAAGGCGACCGGCCTCAGCGGCGCCGACGCGCCCATCGTCCTGACGATCGCGGCGCTCGGGTTCGCGGTGATCACCGCGTGGCTCGGCGCACGCGCCGGTCGACGCCTCGCCGAGACCGAACACCGCGTGACCGGCAGCATCGCCGGCATCGTCGTCGTCGCCGCGTTGGCGCTCGCCGTCGCGCTGTCGACCGTCAGCGTCGCGGCTCGTCCCTCGATCTGGCAGTCGGTCCTGCTGCCGACCCTCTGGTACGCCGTGCCGCTGCTCGTGGCGGCCGAGGTCGCCCGACGCCGCCGGGGCGCCGATCCCGACCCCGCGACCGCCGCGGTGCTCGACGCCGTCGACCGGATCCCGGGCCCGTGGCGCTCCGTGACCGACGTGGCGCTGCGCGGCGGTCTCGGCGTCGTGGCGGTGCTCGTGACCGCGGCGGCCCTGCTCGTCGCCCTGCTCGTGCTCGGGTCGTACGCCCAGGTCATCACGCTCTACGAGCAGTCGCACGCGGGACTCGTCGGCGGCCTCGCGATCACGGTCGGTGAACTCGCGTTCCTGCCCGACCTCGTCGGCTGGGCGATGGCGTGGATCGTCGGCCCCGGGTTCGCGATCGGCACCGGGTCGGACGTCTCGCCGATCGGCACGACCCTCGGCCCGATCCCGGGCATCCCCGTCCTCGGCGCGCTGCCCACCGGAGGACACACGTTCGGCCTGCTGTCCGTGCTGGTGCCCGCCGTCGGGGCGTTCCTCGTCGCCGCGCTGCTCCGCCCGCGGCTCGTCCGCGCCCTCGCGGAGGGGAACACGGCCGGACGCCGCGCCATCGCCGGCGTCGGCATCGGCGTGGTGGCGGGGCTGGCGACGGGACTCGCCGCGTGGCTGACCGCCGGGTCCCTCGGCCCCGGACGACTCGTCACCGTCGGGCCGTCCCCCGTCGCCGTCGGGGCACTCGCCGCGCTCGAGGCCGGTGTGCCGGCGGTCCTCGCGCTCGCGGTCGGCAGCGACCTGGTGCGATGGCCGGAGCGCGACTCCTGGCTGCCCCGCCGTGAACGCTGGCGCGACGACGATGCGGAGGCGGCCGCCCCGCTCCCCGTGGACACCATCACCGAGGACGACGACGGCGGGTTCCTCGGCGCGCTCGACCGGGCCGGGGCGGCGGACACGACGACGGTGGGCGGCCGCACCGGTGGCCACTCCCGGTTCCGCGTGACGGGACGCAGCGGTGCGACGATCGCGCACCCCGAGCAGCCGACCGAGCCGGTGTCCGACGGGGACCCGGAGGTCGTCCGCGAGCTCGAGCGCGAGCGCGAGCGGGAACGCGAGGCCGCGCTGCCCCAGCTCCCGCTCGGATGGGCGGCCCGGCCGTCCGGGCACGCTGAGCCCAGAGGGTCCGACGGCGCCGAGTCGACGTCCCCCGAAGCGGTCGGCGGCGAGGCCGACCAGTGGGACACCGACGTCGTCGACGAGATCCCCGAGCACGAGCTCCCGTGGTGGCGTCGGCCCAAGGGCGACGCCGGCCGCTGAACGACACCCGGTAGGCTGGCGACCGTGCTCGAACTGGTGGTGCTGATCTCCGGTGCCGGATCGAACCTCCGCGCGCTGCTCGACGCCGCACGGGACGCCGAGTACCCCGCACGGGTCGTCGCGATCGGTGCGGATCGTGACGCCGAGGGGCTCGACCTCGGCGAGGAGTACGGCATCCCGACCTTCACGGTCCCCTTCACGGCGTTCGCGACCCGGCAGGAGTGGGGTGCCGCCCTGGCCGAGCAGATCCGCCCGTGGACGCCCGACCTGCTCGTGCTCTCGGGGTTCATGCGGCTGCTCCCGCACGACGTCGTCGCCGAGTTCAGCCCCGCGATCGTCAACACCCACCCCGCCCACCTGCCCGAGTTCCCCGGCGCGCACGCCGTGCGGGACGCCCTCGTCGCGGGCGTGCGGGAGACGGGCGCGAGCGTCATCCTCGTCGACGACGGCGTCGACAGCGGCCCGATCATCGTCCAGGAGCGGATCCCCGTGGAGCCGGACGACTCCGAGTCCACGCTGCACGACCGCATCAAGCACGTGGAGCGACGGCTGCTCATCCAGACCGTCCTCGACATCGCCAACGGAACCGTCGACCTGAAGGAACTCGCCCGCGCATGAGCGTCCACGCCGCCGATCCCAGCCTCTACCGCGAGCGCGACCGCGTCGCCGTCCGCCGCGCGCTCATCTCGGTGAGCGACAAGTCCGGCCTCCTCGACCTCGCCGCGGCCCTGGACGCCGCCGGGGTCGAGATCGTGTCCACGGGGTCGACGGCGAAGGCCATCGCCGACTCGGGCATCGGCGTCACCGAGGTCGCCGCGATCACCGGGTTCCCCGAGTCCCTCGACGGCCGCGTGAAGACCCTGCACCCGGCCGTGCACGCGGGTCTGCTCGCCGATCTGCGGCTCGAGTCGCACGAGCAGCAGCTCGCCGACCTCGGGATCGCGCCGTTCGAGCTCGTCGTCGTGAACCTCTACCCCTTCGTCGAGACCGTGGCGTCGGGTGCGGACACGGCGACGGTCGTCGAGAACGTCGACATCGGCGGCCCCGCGATGGTGCGCGCATCCGCGAAGAACCACGCCAACGTGGCCGTCGTGGTCTCGCCGTCGTCGTACGCCGAGGTCATCGCCGCGGTCCGGTCGGGAGGCACGGACCTCGCCCTCCGCCGTCGGCTCGCCACCGCGGCCTTCGCCCACACCGCGGCGTACGACACCGCCGTGGCCGCGTACTTCACCGAGCACGTCGCGGGCGGCCCGACGGTCCATGGCGACGTCGCGCAGCCGGGAGGCCCGGGGAACGGATCAGCGGACGGGTCCGGCGCCAGCGGCTTCGCACCGACGATCCAGCTCGAGGGCTCGCTCGCGGCGGGTCTCCGCTACGGCGAGAACGCGCACCAGGCCGCCGCGCTCTACACCGCCGCGGACGGCCACGGCATCGCGCAGGCGACCCAGCTGCACGGCAAGGAGATGTCGTACAACAACTACGTCGACGCCGACGCAGCGCTCCGTGCCGCGTACGACTTCACGGAGCCCGCGGTCGCGATCATCAAGCACGCGAACCCCTGCGGCATCGCGGTCGCGGCACCCGACGCGGCCGACCCGATCGCCGACGCCCACGCCCGTGCCCACGCGTGCGATCCCCTGTCCGCGTTCGGCGGGGTCATCGCGGCGAACCGCCCCGTGTCGCGCGGCATGGCCGAAGCCGTGGCGGACATCTTCACCGAGGTCGTGATCGCACCCGCGTTCGACCCCGAGGCCGTCGAGATCCTGTCCGGCAAGAAGAACATCCGGCTGCTCACCCTGCCGGCCGACTTCGCCCTGGCGCCCCGCGAGGTCAAGCAGATCTCGGGCGGGTTCCTCGTGCAGGACGCCGACCGGTTCACGACGTTCGACCAGGCGACGTGGGACCTCGTGTCCGGGGACGCCGCGGACGACGCCACCCTCGCGGACCTCGCGTTCGCGTGGAAGGCCTGCCGGGCCGTCAAGTCGAACGCGATCCTCCTGGCGAACGCCGGGGCGAGCGTCGGCGTCGGCATGGGCCAGGTGAACCGGGTCGACTCCTGCCACCTCGCCGTGACCCGGGCGGGCGACCGCGCGGCGGGGTCGGTGGCCGCCTCCGACGCCTTCTTCCCGTTCGCCGACGGGCTGCAGGTCCTCATCGACGCGGGTGTCCGGGCGGTGGTCCAGCCCGGCGGGTCCGTGCGCGACGCCGAGGTGATCGCCGCGGCGAACGCGGCCGGCGTGACGATGTACTTCACGGGCGAACGCCACTTCTTCCACTGACGCCCGCCGCGCCGCCCCGGGCGACACGCCGTACCGCATTGCATCGTGCGACTGCCTGCGAATAGTCTGTGAGGCTCCGACCGGCCTCGACACGCCCCACCAGCGCGGCCCGGTGGTCGGCGTGACGATGACGACGACTGGAGTGACGATGAACGCGATGACCAGCAACCTGGCTCCCGCCGGCCTGGACGCCTTCGGAGTCGTCGCCCCGTCCGTCGGGGGACCGACGTTCCGCTAGTCGCCCCCGCGGGGACCAGCACGCCGCCGACGGGCCACCGGTCCGCCGCTCGCGGCGCGTGACGCCTCGGCGTCCGCCCCCGCCCGCCCCACCCGGCCACGCCCGTCGTCACCATGACGT
>NZ_QKTT01000022.1:0-35961 GCF_003234555.1 Curtobacterium sp. MCBD17_019
CGTGACGGTCAAGCTCGTCAACTTCTCGGACTACAGCCTCCCGAACCCGGCGCTCAAGCAGGGGCAGGTCGACCTCAACCAGTTCCAGCACATCCAGTACCTGGCGAACTACGACGTGACGGCGCACGACACGCTGCAGCCGATCGGCGCGACCGCCGTGTACCCGCTGCCGCTCTACTCGACGACGGTCAGCAAGCCGTCCGGGTTCCGTGACGGCGCGAAGATCGCGATCCCGAACGACGCCATCAACGAGGCCCGGGCGCTGCTCGTGCTGCAGTCCGCCCACCTGTTGGAGCTCCGGGACGGCGGGAGCGCGTTCTCGACGACGGCCGACATCACGTCGCATAAGGTCGACGTCACGACGGTCGACGCCTCGCAGACGGCGAACGCGCTCCAGAACGGCTCGGTGGACGGCGCCGTCGTGAACAACAACTACGCGACCGCCGCGGGCCTGTCGAAGCACGACGCGATCTACCAGGACGACCCGTCGAGCACCTCGGCGGCCCCGTACGTCAACGTGTTCGCGGCGCGCAAGGCGGACGTCCACGACGCGACGTACCTCGCGTTGGCCAAATTGTTCCACGACAGCGCCGTGCAGAAGGTGTTCCTGAAGGACTACCCGGACGCGGTCGTCCGCTCCACGTCGGCGACCGAACTGCAGCACGAGCTGCGGTCCGTCGAGCAGGACGCGAAGGCCGCGCAGGGCTGACCCGTCGGCCCTGCGGCCCACCAGCCGGGAGGCCCGCCCCACCCCGGACGCGCACGGTCACGAGCCGTGCGCGTCCGCCCGTCCCCACCGGAAGGACCCATGCCCGCGCTCGTCCGCCTCGAGGCCGTCTCGAAACGCTACGTCCGCCGCGACCACGACGACCCCGTGGTCGCAGTCGACGACGTCACCCTCGACGTGGAGGAGGGCGAGGTCCTCGGCATCATCGGCTACTCCGGTGCGGGCAAGTCCACGCTCGTGCGGCTCGTCAACGCGCTCGAGCTGCCGACGTCGGGACGGGTCACCGTCGCCGGTCAGGAACTCACGAGCCTGCCGGAACGCGACCGGCGTCAGGCCCGACGCCGCATCGGCATGATCTTCCAGCAGTTCAACCTGTTCCGCTCGCGCACGGTCGCGGGCAACGTCGCCTACCCCCTGCGCGTCGCCGGGGTCCCCCGCGAGGAACGGGACCGCCGGGTGGCGGAGCTCCTCGACTTCGTCGGTCTGCTCGACCGCGCGCACGCCTACCCCGAGCAGCTGTCGGGCGGGCAGAAGCAGCGGGTCGGCATCGCCCGGGCGCTCGCCACGAACCCACCGCTGCTCCTCGCCGACGAGGCCACGAGCGCGCTCGACCCCGAGACCACCACCGAGGTCCTGTCGTTGCTCCGCCGCGTGAACCGCGAGCTCGGGGTGACGATCATGGTCATCACCCACGAGATGGACGCAGTCCGGCAGATCGCCGATCGCGTCGCCGTCATGGAGCGCGGCCGCGTCGTCGAGGTCGGCGACGTGTACGACGTCTTCTCGGCGCCGGGCACCGAGGCCGCGCGTCGATTCGTCCGATCGGCGCTGCACGACCGGCCCTCCGCGGCGACCCTCACCCGGCTCCGCGACCGCCACCCCGGCCGGCTCGTGACCGTGCGGATCACGGACGAGCACGGCCTCCAGGCGCGGATCGACGCGGTGTTCGCCGCGGCCGGCGTCGGAGCGGAGCTCGTGTACGGCGGTGTCAGCGAGATCCGCGAGCGCCGCATCGGTGCGCTGACCTACGAACTCTCCGGCGCGGACGCCGCGGTCGATGGCGCACTCGCGGCACTCCGGCAGGCAGGGGTCACCGCGGACGAGGAACGACCGCCCGCCCCGACGCCGGACATCGCCGACGGCCCGACAACGGAGGAGGCCCGCTCATGACCACCGGACTGCAGGGGTTCGTGACGACGATCGACGTGTACCTGTCCTCGATCCGGGACACCCTGGTCATGTCGCTCGTCTCGTTGGTCGTCGCGGGCGTCATCGGGCTCGCGCTCGGCCTGGCCCTGTACGCCACTCGACCGGGCAACCTGCTCGGACACCGCGGCGTCTTCACGGTCCTCAACGTCGTCGTGAACATCGTCCGGCCGATCCCGTTCGTGATCTTCCTGGCCGCCGTCGCACCGTTGTCCCGAGGCGTCGTCGACACCACGATCGGGGTGCCCGCGGTGACGTTCGCGATCTCCCTCGCGGCGGCGTTCGCCGTGGCCCGGATCGTCGAGCAGAGCCTCGTGTCCCTCGACCCGGGCGTCGTCGAGGCCGCGCGGTCGGCCGGCGCGCACCCGCTGGCGATCGTGCTGACGGTGCTCATCCCCGAGGGACTCGGGCCGCTCGTGCTCGGCTACACGTTCATCTTCGTCGGGATCGTCGACATGACCGCGCAGGGCGCCCTGGTCGGCGGTGGCGGCCTCGGCGAGTACGCGATCACCTACGGGTCGCAGCGGTACGACTGGTGGATCGTGTACATCTCGGTCGCGACGATCGTCGTCATCGTGCAGCTCGGCCAGTTCGTCGGGAACCGGTTGGCGCGGGCGACGCTCCGGCGCTGACGCCGGACGGGAGGGCCGGGACCGGTCCGCACCGCGCCTCCCGGCCCGGCGTCGACGGACGAGAGGTGCGGGACCGGCCCGCACCACGCCTCCCGGCCCGGCGGGTGCCGCGGGTCAGGCCGCCGGCTCGGCGACCGACGACGGAGCGCCGCTGATCGCGGGGGCCTCGTAGTGGGCGGTGACGAGGATCGGACGGTGGTCCGAGATGCCCGCGGGGAGCGTCTCGACGCCCGCGATGTGCAGACCGACGCTCGTCGCGAAGTCGAAGTGGCCCGTGAACCGGCGGTACCGCAGGTAGGTCGGCTGGTCGCTCAACGAGAGGGCGAAGCCGTGCTCCTCGATCTTCTTGCGGAGGTTCGTCTGGAACCAGGGGTAGTTGAAGTCCCCCACCATGATCGCCGGCGCCTCGCTCGACAGGTCACGGACGAACTGGTGCGCGGCCTCGATCTGCTTGCGCCGCAGGCTGTTCGTCGCGGTCAGGGGCGAGGCGTGGAAGGACGCCACGATGACCTCCGCGTCCGCCTCGTGGTCCTCGAGGTGCATCGCGATGAGCCGCTCGTGCGCGGGCGCCAGGACGCGGTCGTGCAGGGACTTCTGCAGCGAGTGGATCGTGAAGTCGCGCACGTCGAACCGGTCGTCGCGCTTGTAGATCGCGAGCCCGAGCCGATTCGCGCTCGTCGACGCCGCGAGGGTGAGCCCCCCGACCTCGGGCGCCAGGTCGTTGCTGTCGCACTCCTGCACGCACAGCACGTCGGCCTGGGACGCCTCCGCCAGCGCGGCCAGCTCCCCGTTCGCGGTGTGCTCGCGCAGGTTGTAGCTCACCACTCGGATGGCTCGCTGCTCTCCGCCCTGCATGTCGCCTCGCATCCTGCCGTTCGTCGTTCGTCCGACCTGGTGGTCGCGCGCCAGGGCAGGGCCCCGGCGCCGCCTTCGGACCGTACCCCCGGTACGCAAGCGCTCGCTGTGACTGTATCGCCGCGAGGCGCCCGAGGGTACGGGGCACCTGGACCCCGGCCGTGAATGACGGACGGCCGAGCGGCCCGGCCCTACCGTTCGGGTCATGAGCTACAGCCAGCCTGACCCTGCCGAAGAGTCCACCACGCCCGAGGCGCCCGAGCAGCCGGACACCGACGCCCCCGACGAACGCCAGCAGTCCGCCGAGGACCTGCCCGACGGCCTGCACGGGACGAACGACCACGCCGACCTCGGCGACGACGTCGACTCGGGCAGCCCCGAGCAGTGAGACCGTGGAGGACCCGCTCGCGTGCCGGGTCCTCCGCGCATCGCCCGGTGGTGCGGATCCTCCCGCGGCGCGCACCACTCGGCGGCGCGCCACTCGTCGTGCCTCCGCTCAGCGGGCGGCCGCGCGGCGAGCCGGACGCACCGCTGACCCGGCGTCGCGGCTCATGAGCACGCCCTCGAGGCACGCTGCCGCGAGCAGCACCGTGATGACGACGAACGCGGCGTCGTAGGGCACGGAGGACCCCGGGCCGCCGAGCGGTGCCGCAGCGCGGAGCACCACCGCGGCCACGGCGACGCCGAACCCGGCGGCCACCTGCTGCAACGTCGACGAGAGCGTGTTCGCCGGGGTCATCGCCGTGGGCTCGACGTCCGCGAACGCGATCGTGTTGTACGCCGTGAACCCCACAGAACGTGCGGCACCGCTCACCACGAGCAGGACCGCGAGCACCCAGAACGGCGTCGTCGGTGTCAGGACCGTCATGAGCACGACGGACACCGCGGCCGTCGCCGTCGAGCCGATGACGACCGGCCGGTACCCGAACGCGCGGAGGAGCGGCGTCGTCGTCGGCTTGATCCCGAGATTGCCGACGAACACGAACAACACCGCGGAACCCGCCGCGACCGCGGACCAGCCCCAGGCGTCCTGGAACAACAGCGGCAGGACGAACGGCACCGCCGACACACCGAGCCGGAACAGCGAGCCCCCGGCATGCGACACCCGGAAGGTCTCGAGCCGCAGTGCGTCGAGGCCGAGGATCGGGTGGTCCGCCCGGCGGAGGTGTCGCACCGCAAGCCAGCAGCAGACCGCCCCGACGACGCCCGCGACCGTCGCGGCGACCACCGGCACGTGTGTGAGGGACAGCAGCGACGCCATCACCACGAGGCCGCCCAGCCCGAGACACGCGAGCACCGCGCCCACCCAGTCGAAGGGCACCCGCTCGGCGCCACGCTCCTGCGGCACGAGGACGGCCGCGGCGACGAGTGCGACCGCGCCGATCGGCAGGTTCACGAGGAAGATCCAGTGCCAGGACAGCGCGTCCACGAGCACCCCGCCGAGGAACGGCGCGACGATCGGTGCGGCCAACGCCGGCCACGTCAGGATCGCGATGGCGGTCACGAGGCGGTCGCGGCCCGCGCTCCGGAGCACCACGAGCCTCCCGACCGGCACCATGAGCGCGCCACCGAGACCCTGCACGACCCGCCATGCCGTCAGGGTCGCGAGCGAGTCCGCCGCGGCGCACAACCCCGACGCGGCGGTGAAGACGACGATCGCGCCGAGGAACACCGTGCGCGACCCCACCCGGTCCGTCACCCATCCGCTCACCGGGATGAGGACCGCCAGGGTCACGAGGTACGCCGTGATCGCGATGCCGACCGCCGCCGAGTCGACGCCGAGGTCCCGCCCGATCGCCGGCGCCGCCGTGCTGACGATCGTGCCGTCGAGCAGCTCCATGAAGTACGTGCCCGCGACGAGGACGGCCAGGGCCGTCGCGCTCCGTCGCCGTCGTCCGGTCTGCGCCTGCGTCGTCGCCTCGCTCATCTCCGTTCGAGCGTAGTCCGACGCGCGTGCCCCGGCGGTCCCCCCAGGAACGCCGTCTATCGTGGCGGCGTGAGGTCTGCTCGGAGGGTGCCACCCACCTGCGGTGAGGTGGCTGCATGAGGGGCCCCGACGAACTCGAGCGCCCCGCTCGGCCCGCCGCCGTCTCGGTCGTCGCCCGTCCCTCCCGGAACCGCCTCGCCGACCTCGCCGTCAGCACACCCGCATGGGCGGCGATCCTCGTCCTGTTCGCGGCGTCGCGGATGCTGTCGACCACGTGGCTCGCCCTGGTGTACCCGCTCATCGTGCGGGCGCAGCCAGCGAACGCCATCCGCGGCAACGACCACGGGTTCCTGACGTTCCTGACGAGCTGGGACGGCCAGTACTACGAAGACATCTCCCTGCACGGGTACCCGTCCGTGCTCCCGACGGACGCCCTCGGGCACGTCATGCAGAACAACTGGGCGTTCCTGCCGGCGTTCCCGTTCACGATCCGGATGTTGACGGCCTCCACGGGCCTCCCGTTCCGGATCGGCGCGCCGCTCATCGCCACCATCGCCGGCCTCGTCGCCGCATACCTGCTGCACGCGCTCGTCCGCGAGCGCGCCGGCGGCACCGCCGCGTTGTGGGCCGTGTTCTTCTTCTGCCTCGGGCCGCTCTCGTTCCTGCTCGAGGTCGGGTACGCCGAGAGCATGTTCCTGGCGCTCGTGTTCGGTGCCCTCCTCGCCATGCAGCGGCGGCGGTACCTGCCGCTCACCCTGCTCTCGGTGGTGGCGGCGTTCACCCGTCCCGGCGAGCTGGCGATCCCCCTCACACTCGGGGTGGTCGCCCTCGTCCGGTACGTCCGCGACCGCGGGTCGTTCCCCGTGCGCGAGCGACTGACCGTCATCGGGACCGGACTCGTCACCGCCGCCGCAGGTGTGGCGTGGCCGGTCATCGCGTCGCATGCCACCGGCCGGCCGAACGCGTACCTCGACACCGAGATGTCGTGGTGGGTCAACTTCATCGGTCGGGTGCACTTCGTGCCGCTCTCGCCCTGGTTCCTCACCGCGGCCCGCTGGGTCGGTGTCGGCGGGGTGCTGCTCGTCATCGCCATGGCCGTCGCGTACGGCGTGTGGTTGTCCCGGCGGTCCACGCGCGAGCTCGGGCTCGTCACCGTCGTGTTCGCGGCCGCGTACGCGCTGTACGTGTTCGCCGTGTCGATCCCCATGGCCTCGACCCCGCGACTCCTCATGCCGCTCGCGCCGCTGACGGGGTCGCCCGAACTCGTCGCGCGGCCGTGGGCACGATGGATCATGGTCAGCGGGGCGCTCGTCGGGCAGCCGGTGCTCATCGCGGTGCTGTGGCTGATGGGGCCGCCGTAGGCAGAGGCGGACGCGGACCGGCCCGCTGGCGGTGGTCCACCGACTCGGGGATCTGGGCCCGGTCGACGGCGTCGGGAGTACGGTCCCGGCCATGACCGGTCCGCACGATGACGACCCGACCCTGGTCCGGAACCAGCCGGCCCTGACGACCTCGGACGGCACGATCTGGGTCGTGGTCGGCGCCATCACCGCGATCGTCGTCGGGCTCGTGATGTGGCTCATGGGGCTGCTCGTGCCCGCCGTGGGATGGACCGGCCTCGTGCTCGTGCTCGCGCTGTTCGTCGCCATGCTCGTCGTGCGGTTCGCCGTCCGGCACGTGCGGCACCGGCTCGCGACGCTCGCGGCTCTCGAGGGCGCGATGGTCCTCGTCGGCCTCGTGGTGGTGTTGGTCGTGCTCGTCGGGCAGACGCGCGCGGTCGGTTGACGGGGTGGCTGCCCGGATCCCCGCCGGCGCGGCTCCGCGGCTCGCGGCTCGCGGGGTTCGGCTCGCGGGGTGCGGCGCCGGGGACCGCGGTTCCCGGAGGCGCGGCTGTCGTCTGTGCTGATCTGGGCCCCCTCCCTCGGCAGCGCCGACAACTCAGGAAAACCGCGCCAGCCGGGAGGCTCGGCACCCGCCCGACACCGATCCTCCTGAACCGTCGACCACAGGCGGCAGATCAGCCGAGGCGGCGCGTTGAGACCAACCCACGTGACGACCACGGAACGTTCGGAGGACCGAGGCCTGAGCCCGTCGCCCCGCCTCCTCGGCAGCGCCGACAACTCAGGAAAACGGCGCCAGCCGGGAGGCTCGGCACCCGACCGGCACCAATCCTCCTGAACCCTCGACCGCAGGCGGGAGATCAACCAACAACTCAGGAAAACGGCGCCAGCCGGGAGGCTCGGCACCCGACCGGCACCGATCCTCCTGAACCGTCGACCGCAGGCGGCAGATCAACCAACAACTCAGGAAAACCGCGCCAGCCGGGAGGCCCGACACCCGCCCGGCACCGATCCTCCTGAACCGTCGACCACAGGCGGGAGATGAACCGACAACTCAGGAAAACCACGCCAGCCGGGAGGCCCGGCACCCGACCGGCACCGATCCTCCTGAACCGTCGACCACAGGCGGGAAATCAGCCGAGGCGGCGCGTCGAGACCAACCCACGTGACGCCACGGAACAGCCCGGAGGGCCGCGCCTGACCCCGTCGCCCCGCCTCCTCGGCAGCGCCGACAACTCAGGAAAACCGCGCCAGCCGGGAGGCTCGACACCCGCCCGGCACCGATCCTCCTGAATCCGGTCTGCTCGATCGGGGGTGTCACCGGCGGAGTTCCCCGGGACCTCCCGGGCGTGCGGCGAGTCAGTCGGTCCCCACGCCCGGCCCGCGGATCACGGTCTCGACGTCGACGACCTGGGGCGTGGCGGGCATGGAGGCGAAGCCGAACCGGACCGGCGGGTCGAGCGGCGTCAGGGTGCCGAGGTCAGCGCCGTCCCACGTGCCCGTCACCGCGGTCACCGCATGAGCGCCGGTCACGCCGTAGTACTCCCGCCGGCCTCCCCCGGCAGAGCCCGCGGTCCCCGCCCCGCGCACCAGCAGGCGCGCGACCGGATCGACGATCGCGAGCCACCGGGGATCGGTGGCGATCCTCCGCGGAACGAGCCGGAGCAACCGGCCGAGGGGTGTGATCGCGCCGACGGTGACCTCGAGGTGGAGCGGTCCGGCGTCGAGTTCCAGGCCACGTGTGGTTCGAACGAGGTGCACATCGACGACCCGGGTCGCGTCGAACCGGTAGGTGCTCGACACGTACCGCTCGACGAGTTCGTCCGGCGCCAGGAGCAGGCTGCTGCCGTCGGGCAACTCGACGAACACGTCGGTGAAGTGCCGGAACGGGGAGTCCTGCCACATCCCGACGACGATGCGGTGCCCGGACGTGGTCCCGACGCCGAGGATCCGTCCGCGGAACCGCTCCTCGCGCGCTGAGCGGTCTCGTCGGCTGGACGTGTGGGCCATCGCTGGATGCTACCGGGGAGCCGCGGGGCGCGGCCGGACGGACGCACGAGGGTCACCGCCGCCGCGTTGTCACATCCGCCGTACGGGAGGAGGCGCACCGGACCCGAGTTCGGGTCATCGGATCCGGTGCACGCGGGCACGAGCGGACGGCCGTCTGCATGACACAGCTCGACGCGGCTCGCCCCTTGTTTGTGTTCGGTGCCCTCCGCCTCCGGGTTTGGTCACGGATCACCATTCCAGGGAGGCCCGTGGCGCCTCGGTCAGACCGCGGGGACCTCCTCAGCGAGCATCTCCTCGACGAGCGGCTTGACCTTCGTGCCGTACAGCTCGATCGACCGCATCATGTGTTCGTGCGGGAGTCGACCGGTGCTGTAACGGAGATCGAAGCGCGAGACCCCGAGGATGCGCATGTTTCGCGCGATCTTCTTCGCGACCGTCTCGGGCGATCCCACGTAGAGGGAACCGCCCGCCGACAGGCCAGCGCGGTACTGCGACTCGTCGAAGGGCGGCCACCCGCGCTCACGTCCGAGCCGATCCGTGACGTCCTTGTGGTACGGGTAGAACAGCTCGGCCGCCTCGTCGTCCGTCGCTGCGACGAACCCTGGCGAGTGCATGGCGATCGGCTGCTGCGGGAGCTCGAACTGGTCGAGCGCCTGTCGGTAGAGGCGCGAGAACGGTGCGAACTGAGCGGGCTGACCGCCGATGATCGCGAGGAACAGCGGGAACCCGTAGCTCGCCGCCCGGATCACGGACTGCGGCGAACCCCCGACTCCGATCCACGTCGGGATGCGGCCGTGTTCGGTCTTCGGCCAGACCTCTTGCTCGTGGAGCGGGGCGCGCTTCGTGCCGGACCAGCTGACCGGTCCCTCTTTGAGGACCTCGGCGAAGAGCTCGAGCTTCTCCTCGAAGAGGGTCTCGTAGTCTGCGAGGTCGAATCCGAAGAGCGGGAACGACTCGGTGAAGGACCCGCGGCCGAGCACGACCTCGGCGCGCCCGTTGGACAGCGCGTCGACGGTCGCGAACCGCTCGTAGACGCGCACCGGGTCGTCTGAGCTCAGCACCGTGACCGCGGAGCCCATGTGGATCCGTTCGGTGCGCGCGGCGATGGCCGCCAGGACGACCTCGGGTGCGCTGACGGCGAAGTCGACGCGGTGGTGTTCACCGACCCCGATGAAGTCGACGCCCACCTGGTCGGCGAGGACCGCCTGCTCAACCACGTTGCGGATGCTCTCGGCCTGGGTCAGACGGACACCCGCGGTCGTCTCGGTCACGTCACCGAACGTGTCGAGCCCGAGCTGGACCGCTCCGACCCGGTCCGGCGCCGCGGGCGGGACGTCGACCGGACGCCCGGGTCCCGCGCCACCACCACTGATGTTGCCGAATGCGCTGCCACCCATGAATTCCTCCAGACGGATCAATGCGTTTGCATGATCCTACAACCGGTTCAGTACGCCAGAATTCCGCGATGCGACGGGAAGGCGCGGGAGCATCAGGAACGCGTGCCGAGCCTCCCGGGCGTCGCCAACCGCGCGTGCTCGAGGACCACGCCGGACGGTCCGACGGCCGCGGCGACGACCGACAGGGTCGCGAATCGGCCGTCGGCACGGAGATCGTCACGGAGGATCGCGTCCGATCGGTCCGGCGCGACGTCGGCACCCGAACGGAGCACGGCGAACCAGTCCTCCCAATCGGCCCCGAGCCCCGTCGTCGGCGCCTCCGCCGCGAGGAGTGGCTCGATCGACGGTGGCGGGCCGACCGGAGCCGATGCGTCGCGGAAGGGATCGAGCCACCGAGCGATCCGTGGGAGCGCGACGTCGTCCGGAGCGCCTTCCGTCACGACGTGGACGCCCGGTCCGAGTCCTCGCGTGAGGACGCGCGCACCATCCCACGACGTCACGCGCACCCCCTGCGGCGTGGCGTGGACCAGGTTGTAGGAGCGCTCGGTCGGCCGCTCGCTCGCCCGGGTGGCCCCCGTGACGGCGTCGAGCGGAAGCCACCCCCGCGTCGCCCAACCGCCGTCCGTCGCGGGCACGGGCTCGGCGCGGTTGAGGACGACCGCGAGGGCTCGGCGAGGAGCGGACGCTGCGAGCCACGCGCCCCCTGCCGTCCGATCCCGGACACCGACCACGTCGTCGCCGCGGTCCTGCCACCAGGCGCGTGGGGGGTCCCAGGGACGGGACGGGTCCTCGTCCCGCAGTGCGAGCAGGGTGACCGGCCACGCGGTGTCGGGTTCGACCCGGACGACGACGGTGCACATGCGTCGATCATCGCACCCGCCGCACGACGTCCGGGGCTCGCCCGCCCACCTGTGGACGCGCCTCGACGTCGAGCAGCATGTGGACGCGATGGCGCCCGAACGTCCCTGCCCAGGCTCAGCAGACGCCTGACACAGCGCGCATTGTGGAGAGAGCGATGCGTTGTGGAGGACGGCCTGCCGCTCCCTGCCCGCTGGTACCGTCGGCCGGGCGGGGATCGGCCCCGCCAGAGCGGAGGTCGACCGTGTCACAGTCCGAGCAGCGTCGGACGATCGTCGTGGGCATCACCGGCGGCATCGCGGCGTACAAGGCCGTCGGAGTCGTGC
This sequence comes from Curtobacterium sp. MCBD17_019, assembly GCF_003234555.1. Taxonomy (NCBI): domain Bacteria; kingdom Bacillati; phylum Actinomycetota; class Actinomycetes; order Micrococcales; family Microbacteriaceae; genus Curtobacterium; species Curtobacterium sp. MCBD17_019. The sequence goes on from NZ_QKTT01000022.1 coordinate 11,279, forward strand.
GGGCGTTGGTACGGCTCGGACACGACGTCCACGTGGTCCCGACCGAAGGAGCACTGCGCTTCGTCGGACTGCCCACACTCGAGGCCATCAGCCGTAACCCCGTGTCGACGAGCGTGTTCGAGGAGGTCGCGGAGGTCCGCCACGTCGCGCTCGGGCGCCGCGCGGACCTCGTCGTCGTCGCACCGGCCACGGCCGACTTCCTGGCACGGACCGCGGCGGGACTGGCCGGAGACCTGCTCGGAACGACCCTGCTCGCGACGACAGCACCGGTCGTCGTGGCGCCAGCGATGCACCCGCAGATGTGGGACCACCCCGCAACCCGCGCGTCCGTCGCCACCCTGCGGGAGCGGGGCGTCCACGTCGTCGGTCCGGAGGACGGGCCGCTCACCGGCGAGGACTCGGGGATCGGGCGCATGAGCGAGCCCGACGACATCGTCGCGGCAGCGCTCGCCGTCCTGCCCGCGAGCGGAACGGGTGGGCGCGACGAGCCGTCCGCTGCGACGACGGTCACCACCGCGGCCGACAGCCGGGAGGCCCGCCACGGGTGGACACCGACCGCTCCCGTCCCCCATGTCGACGAGTCGACCACCGCGCCCGAGACCGCGGTGCACCCCGACGCCCGACGCGGGGACCTGTCGGGCAACCACGTCGTGGTGAGTGCGGGCGGCACCCGTGAGCCGGTTGACCCCGTGCGGTACATCGGCAACCGCTCGAGCGGGCGGCAGGGAGTCGCGATCGCGGCCGAGGCAGCCCGCCGGGGAGCCGTCGTGACCCTCGTGGCGGCGAACATCGAGGACGCGGTGCTCGCTGCCATGGACGACGCGCCCGTCGCACTCCCGGTCGAGGTCATCCGGGTGGGCACCGCGCTCGAGCTCGCCGATGCCGTCCACGCCGCCGCGGTGGCCGCTGACGTCGTCGTGATGACGGCGGCCGTCGCAGACTTCCGTCCGGCCGAGGTCCGACCATCGAAGCTCAAGAAAGAGGACGCGGGCGACCACCTGACGCTCGAACTCGTCCGGAACCCCGACGTCCTCGCCGACCTCGTGGCGGCGCGCCGTGCGGGCCAGCTCGTCGTCGGGTTCGCGGCCGAGACCGAGCCCGACCGCGCCGCTCGCCTGGACCTGGCCCGCGACAAGCTGGCGCGCAAGCCCGCCGATCTGCTCGTGGTGAACCGGGTCGGCTGGGACCACGGGTTCGAGCGTGGCCACAACGCCGTCGAGGTCCTGGCTGCCGGAGGCGACGTGGTGCGCGAGGCGTCAGGATCGAAGGCCGAGATCGCCCATGTGGTGCTCGACCTCGTGGCGACAGCGCTGACGTGACCTGCGCAGCGGAATCCGGGCCTTCCGGGCGCCGCGGCGGCTCCGGCCGCCCCGCTCGCTCGGGCCGCCCCGCTCGCTCGGGCCGCCCCGCTCGCACGGGCCGCCCCGCTCGCACGGGCCGATTCGGATTCCGATGCAGCACAGCCGACCGGTCCAGGATGGCCTGATGCGACGAACACGACGCGCGCGCCGCGCGGCCACGACGGCTCGCGGACTCGCGATCCTGCTCGCCGGGGCCGGCGTGACGCACTTCCTCCGTCCCCGTGTGTACGACGGGATCGTGCCGGAGGCCTTGCCGACTCGTGCGACGACGATCGGTTCGGGCGTCGCCGAGGTGGCGGTGGCGGCGGCGCTGGCGGCGCCACGCACCCGGCGGATCGGCGGATTCGCGGCTGCCGCGCTCTTCGTCGCGGTCTTCCCCGCGAACCTCAAGATGGCGCGTGACCTGCTCGACGACCCGCGCTCGCAGCGACGGATGCGCGTGGCGGCCCTGCTGCGCCTCCCGCTGCAGGTGCCCCTCGTGCGGTGGGGCCTCCGCGTCGGTATGGACAGCAGGCCATGACGAACGGACCCCAGGAGCTCGACGCCCTCGCCGACGTCCTCGTGGCGCAGACGGCCGCGCCGCTCCCGCACCGAGCCGTCACCGCGCACCGCTGGGCGGACGTGGTGTTCGCGTCCTGGCGGGTGGACGCGGACACGGTGGCCAGCCTCGTGCCACCGCGGACCGAGCCGGACCGGATCGACGGGAACGCATGGGTGTCACTGACGGCGTACGAGTTCCGCCGGACCACGGTGCCGCCGCTGCCGCCGCCCGGGCCGCTCGGTCGCCTGACGGAGATCACCGTCGAGGTGCCCACCGTCGACGACGCCGGTCGACGCGGAACGACCTACCTGACCGTGGACACGCAACATGTGCCGGCCGTGCTCGCAGCGCGCATCGGGATCGGCGTGCCCTACACGGCAGCGCGAGCGGGATCACGGCGCGACGGGGACGTCCTCGCCCACCGCACCCGCCGACGGCACGGCGGCGCGTCAGCGTCGGTCCGGGTCCGTGCTGCCGGAGGGGTCACCCCGGACGCGCTGTCGGTCGCTCTCACGCACCGCCCGGGCGTCCACGCCCGCCACCTCGGCGTCACGTCGTGGTGGCGGCGCTCGCACGCTCCCTGGCAGCTGCGTGCCGCCCGGGCAGAGGAACTCCGCGGCGACCTGCCCGACGTCGTCGGGTTCCCCCGTCTGCTCGACCGCGTGCCCGACCGTCTGCTCGTCGGGGACGGCGTCGACGTCGAGTGCGCATGGGGAGGCCTCGTCCGATGAGCACCACCGACGAGGATGCCGACCCCTTCGACCTCGAGCGCTTCACGCGCGCGCAGGCCGGCGTCTTCGAGCAGGCGCTCGCCGAACTCCGCGCCGGCCGCAAGCGCTCGCACTGGATGTGGTTCGTGTTCCCGCAGATCGCCGGCCTCGGCAGGAGCGCGACCGCCGTGCGGTTCGCCATCGGTTCGCAGCGGGAGGCACGGGCCTACCTCACGCATGCCGTCCTCGGTCCACGCCTGCGCACCGCGGCGACCGTCGTCGCAGAAGCGCCCGCCCGCGACGCGATCGCGCTGCTCGGTGAGATCGACGCGGTGAAGCTCCGGTCCTCGATGACGCTGTTCGCACACGTGGCGGAGGACGCGGCACCGTTCCGCGCCGTGCTGGACCGTTGGTACGGCGGCGAGGAGGACCGGGTGACGCTGGACCTGCTCCCTGCGTGACGGTTGCTCGAGGTGACGTCGCCTCGGGAGGCCGACCCGGGCCTCCCGGCCGTATGATTGGTTCACAACAGCTAACCAATCGTGTCGGAGGCAGCACGTTGACCACAGCCCGCCCGGCCCTGTTCACCAAGGACCACCCCCACTACAAGTGGATCGCGCTGAGCAACACCACGCTCGGCATGCTCATGGCGACCATCAACTCGTCGATCGTGATCATCTCGCTGCCCGCGATCTTCAAGGGCATCCGGTTGAACCCGCTCGGCGCGGGGAACGTGAGCTACCTGCTCTGGATGCTCATGGGCTACATGCTCGTGACCGCCGTCCTCGTGGTCGGATTCGGGCGACTCGGCGACATGCTGGGCCGGGTCCGCATCTACAACCTCGGGTTCGTCGTGTTCTCGCTCGGGTCCGTGGCATTGGCGCTCGACCCCTGGACCGGCGGATCCGGAGCCATGTGGCTCATCATCTGGCGACTCGTGCAGGGTGTGGGCGGTGCGATGCTGTTCGCCAACTCGACGGCGATCATCACCGACGCGTTCCCGGCGCACCGGCGCGGCATGGCGCTCGGCATCAACCAGGTCGCGGCGATCGCAGGGTCGTTCATCGGCCTCATCGTCGGCGGTCTGCTCGCCGTGGTCGACTGGCGGGCGGTCTTCTTCGTGAGCGTCCCGATCGGCATCATCGGCACCATCTGGTCCTACAAGTCGCTGCACGAGGTGGGGACGAAGAACCCCGGGCGACTGGACATCCCGGGCAACCTCACGTTCGCCGCCGGACTCACCGCGGTCCTCGCGGGCATCACGTACGGGATCCAGCCCTACGGGAACAGCGCGACCGGGTGGACCAACCCCTGGGTCGACGGAGCGATCGGTCTCGGCGTGCTCATGCTCATCGCGTTCGTCGTCATCGAGCTCCGATCCGCCCAGCCGATGTTCGACCTCGGGCTGTTCCGCATCCGGGCGTTCGCGATGGCGAACCTCGCTGGTCTGCTCGCCTCGGTCGGTCGCGGCGGCCTGCAGTTCATGCTCATCATCTGGCTGCAGGGCATCTGGCTGCCGCTGCACGGCTACTCCTACGAGGACACGCCGCTCTGGGCCGGCATCTACATGCTGCCGATCACCATCGGCTTCCTCATCGCGGGGCCGCTCTCGGGGACCCTGTCCGACCGGTTCGGCGCACGTGCCTTCGCCACCACCGGACTCGTCGTGGTCGCCGGGACCTTCGTCGCGCTCCTGCTCATCCCGGTCGACTTCCCGTACTGGCTCTTCGCGATCATCACCGGTCTGAGCGGATTGGGCTCGGGCATGTTCGGCGCTCCGAACCGCAGCGCGATCATGAACAGCGTGCCGAAGCACCAGCGCGGTGCGGCGTCCGGCATGGCGGGCACCGTGCAGAACGCCGGGACCTCGCTGTCCATCGGCATCTTCTTCTCGCTCATGATCGCCGGACTGTCGACCACGCTGCCGGCGACGCTCACGCGGGGCCTCAGCGCCCACGGCGTGCCCTCGACGGTGGCGGAGCAGATCGGCCAGACCCCGCCCGTGGGCTCGCTGTTCGCTGCGTTCCTCGGGTACAACCCGATCGGCAACCTGCTCGGGCCGTCCGGGGTGCTGCATCGTCCGGGCGTCGACGCCGCGACCCTCACGGGCAAGGAGTTCTTCCCGCAGCTCATCTCCGGGCCGTTCCACCACGGACTCGTCGTGGTCTTCGCCGCCGCCGCGATCATGTCCGTCGTGGCCGCCATCGCCTCGCTCATCCGAGGCAAGCGATACGTGCACGCCGACGGCGACACCGGTACCATCGCCACGACCAAGGACCCGGTGACCGACGGAGCGCGTGCATGACCGAGACCCCGATCGACCGCGGCGACGTCGCCGCGCGCCTGGCCGTGGCGGTCGGACGCATCAATCGGAGGGCACGGCCCGGCACCGGCGCGTTGAGCTACGGCCTGCTGTCGGCGCTGTCGACGATCGTGCGGCTCGGTCCGCTGCGGCCCGGCGACCTCGCCCGACACGAGGTCGTCACGAAGCCGACGATGACGCGGGTGCTCAGCGACCTCGACGCGCGCGGGCTCATCGAACGGGTCACGGATCCACTCGACGGCCGCGCGTCCGTCATAACGGCCACCCCCGCGGGTGTCGCAGCCGTGCACGAGGCACGCCACGAGCGCGCGGGCATCGTGTCGCAGCTGCTCGCTGATCTCGACGACGGCGACCTGCGTGCCATCGCAGGGGCACTCGACGCGCTCGAGCGGGTCGCACAGGTCGAGCCCCTGCCCGCGCCCTCCGGTCGTTCCGCCACGCCAACTGGGTCGGTGCACTCCGCGCACTCCGCGCACTCCGCGCACTCCGCCAGCGATGGGGCCGCGAGCGGCGGGGCTGGCGGCGGGACCGCGAGCGGCCGGGCTGGCGGCGGAGCCTTGAGTGACACCGTCTCCGGCGAGGCGCTCGCCGCAGTGCCGGCGGCGACCTCCCAGGCTTGACGCGAGCCGGGCCTCCTGGCGGGCGGATGTTACGGCGCTCCCTCCACAGGTCGTCGCCGTGCCGCGCTGTCCACGGCGGCACGTTCCGCCACCCCTGCACCGCCCCCGGCGCTGCCACTATGACACCGTGACGATCCCGAACAGCCCGACGCGACGGTGGCCTGCCGCCGGCCTGCGGCGGATGGTGCCCCGTGACCCGACCGAAGCCCACCGAGCAGCCAGTCCGCTGGAGCTGTTCTTCGACCTCGTGTTCGTCGTCGCGGTGTCCTTCGCGGCGACGGACCTGCATCACCTCGAGGTGCGTGGTCACCTCGCGGACGCAGTCACCGGCTACGTCCTCGTGTTCTTCGCGATCTGGTGGGCCTGGGTCAACTTCACGTGGTTCGCCACGTCGTTCGACACGGACGACTGGCTCTACCGCGTCACCACCTTCGTGCAGATGGCCGGCGTGCTCGTCCTGGCGGCCGGCATCGGACCGGCGATCGAGCACGGTGACGACTTCGTCGCCACCATGGGCTACGTGGTGATGCGCCTCGCCATGGTGAGTCAGTGGCTCCGGGCGGCGTCGGCGCACACGCGGTACCGCCGCACCGCGCTCGAGTACGCCGTCGGGATCACCGTGGTGCAGGTGCTCTGGGTCCTCCGCGTCACGGTGTTGGCCGATCTCGCGTCGACCCTGACGTTCCTCCTGCTCGTCGTCGCCGAGCTCGCCGTCCCCGTCGTCGCGGAGCGCACGGACACCACCCCGTGGCACACCCGGCACATCGCGGAGCGATACAGCCTCTTCACGCTCATCGTCCTGGGTGAGGGCCTGGTCGCGAGCGCCAACGCGGTGATCGGGGCCTTGGCGGCGTCGGAGCGCATCGGGCCCCTGCTGGCCCTGGCCGGCGCGGGTCTCGTCATCGTGGCGGCGATGTGGTGGATCTCCTTCGCGCGCAGCCAGCACGACCGGATCACCTCACTGCCGAGGGCTCTGGCCTTCGGCTACGGTCACTACGTCGTGTTCGCTGCCGCCGCCGCGATGCCAGCCGGGATCGAGGTCGCGATCGCCGCCAGCGAAGGCACTGCGCGCCTCGCTCCAGCTGCGGCCGCCGCGACCATCTCGGTGCCGGTCGCCGCGTTCGTGCTCGCCGTCTGGGCGCTCGCGCTCCGGCCGACGCTCGGGAGGCCCACCAGCGCCCTCGTGGTCGTCCTCACCCTGGCAGCCGGCTTCAGCGCGTTCCTCCCGCAGCTCTCGCTGGTGCTGACCGCCATCCTGTTGGCGGCGATCGTCGTGACGCTCGAGGTCGCGGACCGGAATCAGGGCCGCGGCACGAGCGGGGTCCGGAGCCCGGGTCGGGCGCGAGCGGTCGCTCCGGCGTCCGGTCGAGTCAGCTGACCGGAGCGCGGGCCGCGTGCGCGGCGGAGACGCCTTCCCTGCCGACTGCAACCGCCACAGCCACAGCCACGCTCGCTCCGTCCGCAGCGTCGACAACGCCCGCCCTGCCGGCGGTGTCGGCAACGCCGCGAGGTTGATCGTGAGCCCGGATGGCGGAACGATGGCGACATGCCCTTCGTCACGGCCGTCTGCCGCGTGCACCAGCTCATCCCGGACTCCGGGACGGTCGGGGTGACCGCGATCGACAAGCGGCCGGTGACCGAACCGTTGCGGGTGCGTCCACTCGGCCTCCACGGCGACGTCCAGGCGAACCGCAAGCACCACGGCGGCGAAGACCAGGCCGTCTACGCGTACGCGGACGAGGACGCGGCCTACTTCGGTACGGTGCTCGGGCGTCCGGTGGAGCCTGGCCTGTTCGGTGAGAACCTCCGGACGAGCGGGATCGAGGTCAGCACCGCCGTGGTCGGCGAGCGCTGGCGGGTCGGCAACGGTCTCGTGCTCGAGGTGACGCTGCCGCGGGTCCCGTGCGCGACGTTCGCTCGCCGCATGAAGGTGGACAAGTGGGTGCGGACCTTCACGGACGCCAACCGCACCGGCGCCTACCTGCGTGTGGTCCGGTCCGGAGCCGTCCAAGTCGGTGATCGGATCGAGCGCTTCGACCGGCCTGCACACGGCATCACGGTCGCGGATGTGTTCGCCGGCCTCGGGCGGGATCAAGCGGTCGTGCTCCTCGAGGGCGGCCGCGGGCTCCCGCACAAGATCGAGGCGGTCGCCCGGAAGGTGCTCTCGGGGGTCCCGGCCTCGCTCTGACGTGCGGTCACGACGGCACGGTCACGACGGCACGGTCACGACGGCACGGTCACGAAGGCACGATCACGAACGTGCGGTCATGACGGCACGGTCACGAACGCACCGAGGACCCGCCCGCCCGCTCGGGACCCGACGCCCGACGTGACTCGGTTCATCCCGCGCTGTCGGGAGCTGGCCGCGAGTCGCCGACGTCCCCGCGGCGCCAGGGATCCAGCGGCCGCCGATGCCGAGGCAACCCGGCGACCACGAGGTCGTACGAGTTGCCGACCAGATCCTCCACCAGGACCTCGTCGACCCCCGCACCCGGCGCGACCGTGATCCAGTGCTGCTTGTTCAAGTGGTACCCGGGCGTGATCTCCGGATGATCCCGAACGAGCGCCGCTGCGTGTGGCGGCCGGCATTTCAGGGAGACGATCGGAGTGCCGCGGAGCTCGCTGACGATGGCGAACACCTTGCCGACGACCTTGAATACCTCAGCTCCCTCGCCGAACGGCTGCCCCTGCGTCACGGCCGGCAGCCCCGCGGCGACGCGCAATGCCGTCGCGTGCAGTCCGGGCCCGTCCATGCCCCGACCCTGCCGCACACCACCGACGCTGGCCCGGCCCTTCGCGACGTTCCTCCATCGCTCACCCGCGCTCTGGAGTCGCACGCCCCGCCTGCTCGCGCCGTCTCCCGCCGGACCGGCCGACGCCGCCGGACACTGTGCCCGCCCCTCACACCGTCCCCGCGTGCCCGCACAACGGCCGCCACCACCCGGCCCCGCCGCCATCGCCGCTCGCCCCGCCGCCATCGCCGCTCGCCCCGCCGGGCGGCCCGGCCGGGCCGCGAGTCAGCCGGCCAGCCGGGCCGCGAGTCAGCCGGCCAGCCGACCACCCGGCCAGCCGGCCAGCCGGCCAGCCCGCCAGCCGATCTCATCGTCGACAAGTCAGGAAAACGGCCTCCAGACCGCCGGAACGGCCGGAACCGGGAGGCCGGTTCCTGAGCGAGCAACGAAGCCCGCGCTCTGTGCCCCCTCCACAGCATGGTCGACACGGCGGTCATCCCCGGGTTCCTCCGGGAGCGAGCACGAAGCCGAGGCAACCCGGCACCATCGACGAGATGAACCACGTCCAACACCTCGTCTCCGCGGCGGGCGGGCTCCTGCACCGACGCGACCTGGTCAGCGCAGGAGTGCGCGACCGACAGTTGACCGCTGCCGTCAGGACCGGCACCGTCCGCCGCCCGCGCCGCGGGTGGTACTCGACCTGGGCGCCCGAGGACCCACGGTTCGTCGCCGTCCGCGTCGGGGGTCGGCTCACCGGTTCCAGCGCATTGGCCCCGCTGCTGCCATGGAGCGCCGACGGGCGCCGCACACCGGCGCCGATCACGGTCTCCGTTCCGCGGAACGCCGCCCGTCTCCGACCCCGACGTGGCGTCCGCGTCGTGTACGACCCGCCGCGGGTGCAGGACCGCGGCTCGGAGTGGGCAGTCCATCCTCGTGACGCACTCGCCCGCGCGATCGTGGACGCTCCGTTCGACGAAGCCGTCGCACTGCTCGACTGGGCCATGCACTCCGGCGCACTGACGCGCGGCGACGTCCTGGCCGCGGTCGGCTCGCTCCCGGAAGACGCTCGCGGCGTCCTCGACTGGGCGGATCCCCGCTGCGACAGTTACCCGGAGAGCATCGCCAGGACCAGACTCCGCCGAGCGGGCCACGCCGTCCGTCCCCAACTCCCTCTCCCGACCGGCGAACGCGTCGACCTCCTCGTCAACGGTGCTGTCGCACTCGAGATCGACGGTCGTGCCTTCCACGAAGCCACCTTCGAGCGAGACCGGCGGAAGGACCTCACGATCGCCGCGTCAGGTCTGGTCCCGCTTCGGGTGTCCGCGCGGATGATCGCGACGCTCTGGCCGCAAGTGGTCGCCGCCGTCGAGCGAGCCTCGAGGACGCGCTCGCAAGGGCGCCGTTCAGCATGGGTGCGCGCGGTGCGGGAGACGCCCGGTGCTCGGCGACGGTGGCACCTCCGTCGCAGCGGTCCCCTCCCCGCACCCACCTGGTAGCCGCGATACCGAGCCCCGTACACGGAGGGCCGGCACGATCGGGTGCGCGCGAGGCACCGTGTGAGCGTGTTCGCCGCCTCACGGCCCCTCCCGTCGCTCACGCAGCCCTTCCGTCGCCAGCTGCACTGCAATGACCTGCCGCTGAGCGGAACCGGCCCCCGGCCGCGAGCAGCCAGCCCGTCAGCGCCGACGCGGACGCGCGACGCCGGGTTGGCCCGTGACCAGCGAGCCGGGAGGCACATCATGCGTCACGACCGTTCCCGCTCCCACCACCGAATCAGACCCGACGGTGATCGAACCGAGGACCACCGCGCCCGCACCGAGCATCACTCGGTCGCCGATGCGCGGGTGCCGTTGCCCCTGGCCGCCGCCCTTCCCGCCGAGGGTGACGCCGTGGTACATCAGTACATCGTCGCCGATGACCGCCGTCTCGCCGATCACCACTCCCATCCCGTGGTCGATGAAGAACCGCCGACCGATGCGCGCGCCCGGATGGATCTCGATCCCGGTGGCCGTTCGCACCAGCTGCGACAGCAGCCGGGCCCCGAAACGCGATCCGGGCAGACCGCGAGCTCGCCACAGGCGCCGCGCGATCCGGTACCCCCACACGGCGTGGAGGCCCGAGTACAGCACGGCGACCTCACCGTCGGCGCGCGCCGCGGGGTCGTTGCGCCGGGCGGTGGCCACGTCCTCGCGCAGACGATTCAGGATGCCGACGCGGGTCCGAGAGCCGGAGGCCCGGGGAAGCACCCCGTTTCCTGAATCGTCAACGGCGACGCCCGGGGTCTCCGCCGCTGCCTCGGGCGCCGGGACCTCGGACCGGTGTCGAGCACCGGAAGCCGCAGCACCGGAAGCACCAGCACCCGCAGCGCCCGCAGCGCCCGCAGCACCCGCACCCGCACCCGCACCCGCAGCACCAGCACCCGCACCCGCAGCACCAGCACCAGCACCAGCACCAGCACCCGCATCCGCACCAACCGCAGACGCGCCCCGAGCCACGGACCCGCCGCGCCGAACGACGCCTCCGGGACGGTCAGTCACGCAACCAGGTCCTGGAACAGCACGGTCGACAGGTACCGCTCGCCGGTGTCGCACACCATCGCGACGATGCGCTTGCCGGCGTTCTCGGGCCGGGCGGCGATCTCGATCGCAGCGTGGATGATGGCGCCGGACGAGATGCCCGCGAGGATGCCCTCATCCGTGGCGAGGGCACGGGCCACGCGCAGGGCGTCGTCGAGCTCGACGTCGAACACCTCGTCGATCACGGAGCGGTCGAGCACCTCGGGGACGAAGTTCGCGCCCATGCCCTGGATCTTGTGCGGCCCCGCGGTCCCCCTGGTGAGCAGCGGGGAGTCCGCCGGCTCGACGGCGACGATCTGCACGCCCGGCACCTGCTCCTTGAGCACGTTCCCGACGCCGGTGATCGTCCCGCCGGTGCCGACGCCCGCGACGAAGACGTCGACCTTGCCGTCGGTGTCGCGGAGGACCTCCTGTGCGGTGGTCCGCCGGTGGATCGCGGCGTTCGCGGCCGTCTCGAACTGGTGCGCGAGGACGGCTCCCGGGGTCTCGTCGACGATTTGAGCGGCGCGAGCGACGGCGCCCTTCATGCCCTCCGACCCGGGGGTGAGCACGATCTCGGCACCGTAGGCACGCATGACGGCGCGACGCTCGATGCTCATGGTGTCCGGCATCGTGATGACGACCCGGTAGCCGCGCGCTGCTCCGATGAGTGCGAGGGCGATGCCGGTGTTGCCGCTCGACCCCTCGACGATCGTGCCGCCGGGCTGCAGGTCGCCGGCTTCCTCGGCGGCGTCGATGATCGCCACACCGAGTCGGTCCTTGATGCTCGCACCGGGGTTGTAGAACTCGAGCTTCGCGAGCACCTCGGCGCTGCCGGGACGGGGCAACCGGTTGAGGCGGACCAGGGGCGTGTTGCCGAACGCCTGGGTGATGTCGTCGTGGATCGTGCCCGTCATTGCCAGTCCCGTCGTGGTCGTGCTCGTCGCCGCATCCCTCGCAGGCGCGGGCCGAGGCCGATTCTATGCGCGTGGCCCGGCCGGATGACGGGCGCGACCCGCAGGCGGTGGTTCGCCGGGCCTCCCGTGTGTACTACAATCGGTGAGCCGCGTTCCACGCCCCGGACGCGACATGGTGGGTATAGCTCAGCTGGTAGAGCGCCTGGTTGTGGTCTAGGAGGTCGCGGGTTCGAGCCCCGTTACTCACCCCGAGAACGAAGCGGATGGCCGCGGTGGTCCACACCGGTCATCCGCTTCGTCGTTGGAGGACCGTGGTCGCGTGAGCGGACCGGGCAGCGGTACGCGACGGACGTCGCGGAACCGGCGCAGCCGCCCCAGTTCTGGGCCTGGCGGCGACCGCGCGGAGGCGGTCGAATGGGAGCACGAGCGGAGCCGTCCGGAGGCGTCCGCCCGGCGACACCGCGAGGAGCCCGTGACCGACATCCAGAGCCACCTGCACCTGCCGCTCGGGACGCTGCGTAGCCAGACGCACGACACCGACGAGTTCGGCGCGGACGAACCCGGCACCCGCGGCACCGACCAGCACACGGCCTCCGACGCCGCGCAGGCCGACCGGCAGATCGCCGCCGACTCGCGGGTCCAGATCATCGACGGCATGATCCGCGTCCTCCAGACGACGGCCTTCCACGAGGTGACGGCCGAGGCGGTCGCCGCCGAGGCGGGCCTGACGCTCGAGGCGCTCCGCCACCACTTCCCGTCCTGGGACGGTCTGGTCCTGGCCACGCTCGACCGGTGGAACAGCGCACGGATGACCCCGCTCCTCCCGACCGCGCGGTCGCACGGCACGATCCGGCTCGTGCGGGCGATCATGGCGGACAACGCGGCGGAGCCGTCGCTCATGCGGTTCCTCGTCGCGCTCCTCAGCATCGCGGCGACGCCGGGCCACGCGCTCGCGCCGATGCTGCAGCACCGCTACCGGCAGTTCCACCTGGTGATCCAGCAGAGCCTCGTGGACGACATCGAGGCGGGCCGTGAACCGCAGACGATGCAGCCGGCTCGCGGCGCGGAGCAGCTCATCGCGCTCTACGAGGGCCTGCAGCTCCAGGCCATGGTCCGCCCGAGCATCGACCTGCTCGGCGCGTTCGACCGCGCGATCACCCGCATGCGCGACGGGTGGGGACAACGGTACGTCGCACCCGTCTGGGAGGCGTGACCGCGCGTCCCCGACGCATGCACGGTCCTGCGCCCCGTGCGACGATCGTGCCGTGATGGAGATGTCGCCCGAGCGGTTCGAGGACCTCGTCGTCGACGAGCTCGACCGGCTCCCCGACGAGATGGTGGACGGGCTGGAGAACGTGGCGTTCGTCGTCGAGGACGCCGCCGAGGACGGGGAGGACCTCCTCGGCCGCTACGACGGGGTCGCGGTGACCGAGCGGGACCGGTACGGGTTCGGGGAGCTCCCGGACCGGGTCGTCGTGTTCCGGCTCGCGCATCTGGCGTCCTGCGACACCGAGCAGCAGCTCCGCGACGAGGTGCACACGACCCTCGTCCACGAGATCGCGCACTGCTACGGCATCGACGACGATCGGCTGCACGAGCTCGGCTGGGACTGACCCGCGTCGGGCTCGGCGATCCGGAGCACGACGTCAGCGTGCTCCCGTGGCTGCTCCTCGGCGATGAACGCGGCCTCCTGCGCGGCCCACCGGTCCCACTCCCGCGCGAAGACCGGGCCGTCGCGGTCGAGTGCCCGACGGCGGCGCGCGTCGTCCTCGCCGTCCAGCCAGATCCGGAACGTCGCCATGCCCGACGCGGCCCGGGACAGCGCGCCGCACCCCTCGACGACGAGGTCCTGGTCGGGTGCGACCGACACCCATCCGGCCGGGAGGCCCGCCGCCCAGTCCCACCGCCGCCATCCCGGGCGTCCGGTCGCGTCCGGCGGCGCGAGCACGTCCCGCACCACGGCGTCGGCGGCGGCCCGGAGTCCGTCCCAGCCGGGGTAGACGTCGTCGAGGTGGACGACCTGCGCGGGCACGGCTGCGGCGAGCTGGTCCGCCAGCGTCGTCTTGCCGGTGCCGGACCGCCCGTCGACGAGGACGACCACGCGCGGTGCCGGAGCCGTGCGCCCGGCACTCGCGCGGGTGGCACCGGTGCCGACACCGCTGCCTGCGGCACGGATGCGATGGACGAGGGCGCGGACGTCCACCGGGCGCCCCTCGCCGTCGACGAAGCGAGCCGTCGCCGGGACCCCGGCGCCCGGCGCGGGCCACGAGGCACCGGCACCCAGCGGCGCGCGGGCGTCCCGGCCCTCACACACGGTGCCAGGTCCCCGCCACGACGGCGGCGGCGATCGCGACGAGGCCGACCGCGGTGCACACGAGGACCATCGCCCACTCCGCTCCCCCGAACCGGACCGGCCGGGCCCAGGTGCGCCGGACGGGGGCACCGAAGCCGCGCGACTCCATGGCGACGGCGAGCGTCGTCGCACGGCGCAGGGCGAGCACGAGCAGGGCGAACGCCATCGACGCGCCACGCCGCACCCGGCCGCGGTCGGCGATGCCCCGGGCACGTCGTGCCATGGCGAGTTGCCGCCAGTCCTCGCGCATCAGGGTCGTCATCCGCACGGCGGCGAGCGCGCCGAGCACGAACCGCGCGGGCAGGTGCAGGACCTGCGCCAGGCCGTCGGCGAGGTCCGTCGGGTCGACGCGTGCGAACAGCGCGACCGCGGGCAGCCCGATGGCGAGCAGCCGCAGCACGGTGGCGATCGCCAGCACCAGCGAGCCGTCCGTGACGTGGGCGAACCCGAGGTCGAACCAGGTGCGGCCCGATGCGCGTCCGTAGAGCGCGATGCTCACCCCGGCCACGGGTGCCGCGACGAGGACCGGTGCGGCGCGGAGGAGCAGCGACCGCATGGGCACCCGGACGATCGGCAGGAGCACGAGTTCGAGGCCGAGCGCCACCGCGGCCGACACGACGTCGAGGGTCGTCACGAGGCACACGGCCAGGGCGACGCCCCCGAGCAGCGAGGCCACGGGGGCGACGCGGTCGAGGGGCCCCCGGCCGTGCCGCTCGGCGGTCGGCGGTCCGTCGAGCGCGATCACGCGGCACCCGCTTCCACGCGCGCTGGTGCGAGCCGGAGTTCGTCGGCGCCGAGCGCGCCGAGCAGCGCCGCGTCGTGCGTCACGGCGACGATGCCGGACCCGGCGTCCGCCAGCTCCGTGAGCCGGTCGACGATCGCCTGCCAGGTCGCGCGGTCCTGGCCGGACGTCGGTTCGTCGAGGACCACGACGGGCGGCCGCGCCACGATCGCGGTACCGATCGCGAGTCGGCGCTGCTCGCCTCCCGAGAGCGTGAACGGGTTCGCGTCCGCGAGGGCGTCGAGGCCGAACGCCGCGAGCACCGCGTCGACGCGCTCGTCGACGGTGTGGCGGTCGAGCCCGGTGGCGACCGGTCCGACGGCGAGTTCCTCGCGGACGCTGCGGGCCACGAACTGGTGGCCGGGGTCCTGGAGGACCGTCCCCACCCGGGCGGCGAGGTCGCGGCTCGACCACCGCGAGGGCACCGGCCCCGCACCGGCCGCGAGTGCGTCGGACGCCGCGAGCACGCCGCCGGCCGGCGGGAACAGCCCCGCGAGCGTCAGGCCGAGGGTGGACTTGCCGACACCGTTCGGTCCGGTCACCCCGAGCGCGCGGCCGGTGCGGACCTCGGTGTCGATGTCGTGGCCGACGGGGCTGCGACGCCCTCGAGCCGTCGCGAGCCCCGAGGCCCGGAGCAGCAGTTCCCCACCGGTCCGGAGCGGACGTGGGTCGGGTTCCGCGCCCGGCACCCAGACGCCCGCTGCGGTGAGCGCCGTGCCGTGCCGGACGAGCACCTCCTCCGGCGCCCCGTCGGCCGCGATCCCACCGCCGGGCGTGAGCAGCACGAGCCGGTCGACGAGGTCGAGCCAGGTGCCGATGCGGTGCTCCACGACGAGGAGGGTGGCCCCGGTGGCCACGAGGACGTCGCGAACGGCGTCGTGGACCTGCCGCACGCCGTCGGGGTCGAGGTTCGCGCAGGGTTCGTCGAGCACGAGTGCCCCGGGCCGCATCGCGAGGACCCCGGCGAGGGCGAGGCGCTGCCGCTGCCCGCCGGACATCGCCGAGGTCGAGCGGTCGAGCGGGAGGTCGAGTCCGACGAGCGCGAGCGCCTCGCGGACGCGCGGACCGATCTCGGCTCGCGGGACGCCGAGGTTCTCGGGGCCGAACGCGACGTCGTCGCCGATGCGCGACATCACGGTGTGCGCCTCGGGGTCCTGCATGACGAGCCCGACGCGGCCCCGCACGCGGCGCGGGTCCTGCCCGTCGACGAGGACGCCGCCCTCCTCGACGCCCGCGCCGACGTCACCCGGCTGCGTGCCGTCCGCGTCGTCGTCACCGAGGACCCCCGCGACGGCCCGGAGGAGCGTCGACTTGCCCGAGCCGGACGCGCCGACCACGGCGACGCGTTCCCCGGGCCGGACGTCGAGGTCGACGCCGCGCACGGCCCAGACGTCACGGTCGGGGTACCGACGCCCCCAGCCACGGAACCGGATCGCCGCGGGGCGCGTCCGTCCGTCGGTGGCGGCGGTGGGCATCAGGACCGGGAGGGACGCTGCGGGCGGCGACGGGCCTCCCGGCCGGCAGCGAACGCACTGAGCACGCCCGTGCGGGCGAGCGCGCGGACGAGCAGCCACGATCCGCCACCGGCGATGACGCCACCCGAGATGATCGCGCAGACGATGTAGACGACCTTGAACGCGAGTGCGTACGCCGGGTACCAGAGCACCGAGTCGTTGATCCCGAGGGCGAGCCCGGCAGCGGCGCCCGCGAGGACGACGACGGGCGCTCGGTACACGCGGTAGAGGAACAGCGCGAGGACGATCTCGGCGCCGAGGCCCTGGACGAGCCCGGACACGAGCGTGAGCCAGCCGCCCCACTCGTTGCCGACGAGCGCTTCGACGCTCGCGGCGACGACCTCGCCGTAGAGCGCCGCGCCCGGCTTCCGGACGACGACGCCGACGAGCACGCCAGCGAACAGCCAGACGCCGCCGACCAGGGACTGCGACCCGGGGAGGACCAGACCGAGTCCGACGCTGATCGGGGAGTAGCCGAGGTCCCACAGTGTGAAGACGAGACCCGCCCCGACCCCGAGGACGCTCGCGACGACGATGTCGACCACGCGCCACCGGAAACGGCGACGGGAGGGCTGCGGGGCTCCGTCGGTGACAGCCGCGCTGCCGGTCTGGAGGGCCGGGTCGGCTGCCCGGTCGGCGGGGCCGGTCGCGGCGGGGCCGGTCGCGGCGGGGCCGGTCGCGGTGGGCATGGGCGTGGACGCGCGCTCGCGCATGGTGACTCCTCCCTGCGCCGGCATGACCCGGATCAGGTTCGACGGTCGGAGCGCCGTTCGCTCCCTCTCAGCCCGCAGGTCGCGGACTCCCGTGTGTGTGGCCCCGAGTATAGGCGCGGTGGGCCACGTCCCCACGCATGGATCCGTGGCCGGGCAGGAGGCCCGGTCCCGCGCCTCCCGTCCGCTACTTCTTGAGGGCGCGCACCAGCTTGCGCAGGACCGTGCCGACGGTCCACGCGAACGGCGTCGCGACCGCGAGCAGGGCGATGATGTTCGGCTCGAACACGAGCGCACGACCGGGGCGGCGGACGTACGCACCGACGGGGATCGACGCGCTGCCGCCCCCGCCACCGCCGTTCTCGTCCTGGTCACCGCCGGCGCCGAAGCCGTACCACCCGATCGACACGGGCACGATGGTGGCGTCACCGACCTCGATCGGGTCGCCGTAGTTCGTGGCGACCCCGAGCGGGCGGACCTTGTCGGCGAGCTGCGCCGCGATGTTCGTCATGCGCGCGAGGCTACTCCCGAGCATTGGCGGGAGCACGGGCACCCCGGCCGTCCACAGGGGAACGGGACCGCCGACCGTCCACAGGCGTGGCTGCGCTCCGGACATCGCCGAGCGGTGCCGATAGGTTGGGCCGGTCATCGACCAGGAGGTCCCGCTTTTGCAGACTTGGCCCGGCAACCCCTACCCCCTCGGTGCGACGTACGACGGCAGCGGCACGAACTTCGCGATCTTCAGCGAGGCCGCCGAACGCGTCGAGCTCTGCCTCTTCGACGACGACGGCACCGAGACCCGCATCGACCTGATCGAGGTCGATGCCTACGTCTGGCACGCCTACCTGCCGAACGTCGGTCCGGGGCAGGAGTACGGATTCCGCGTGCACGGCGAGTACGCCCCGGAGCGCGGGCATCGAGCCAACCCGAACAAGCTCCTGCTCGACCCCTACGCCAAGGCGACCAGTGGAGACATCGACTGGGACCAGTCCTTGTTCTCGTACACCTTCGGCGCCCCCGACAGCCGGAACGACGAGGACTCGGCGTCGCACATGGTGAAGGGCGTGGTCATCAACCCGTTCTTCGACTGGCAGGGCGATCGACACCCGAAGGTCCCCTACGGCGAGACCGTGATCTACGAGGCCCACGTCAAGGGCCTGACGAAGACCCACCCGGACATCCCCGAGGAGCAACGGGGCACCTACGCGGGCGTCGCGCATCCAGCGGTCATCGGGCACCTCAAGCGGCTCGGGGTCACCACGCTCGAACTGATGCCCGTGCACCAGTACGTGAACGACTCGATCCTGCAGCAGAAGGGCCTCAGCAACTACTGGGGGTACAACACGATCGGGTTCTTCGCCCCGCACTCGCACTACTCCGCCAGCGGGGACCGTGGGCAGCAGGTGCAGGAGTTCAAGGCGATGGTCCGGACCCTGCACGACGCCGGGATCGAGGTCGTGCTCGACGTCGTGTACAACCACACCGCCGAGGGCAACCACCTCGGACCCACCTTGTCGTTGAAGGGCATCGACAACGCGGCGTACTACCGCCTGATGGACGACGACCAGCGGTACTACCGCGACTACACGGGAACGGGGAACTCGCTCAACGTCCGGCACCCGCACTCGCTTCAGCTCATCATGGACTCGCTCCGGTACTGGGTGACCGAGATGCACGTGGACGGCTTCCGGTTCGACCTCGCCGCCGCGCTCGCCCGCGAGTTCTACGAGGTCGACCGCCTGGCGACGTTCTTCGAACTCGTGCAACAGGACCCGATCGTGTCGCAGGTCAAGCTCATCGCGGAGCCGTGGGACGTCGGGCCCGGCGGGTACCAGGTCGGGAACTTCCCGCCGCAGTGGACCGAGTGGAACGGGCGGTACCGCGACACCGTGCGCGACTTCTGGCGAGGCGAGCCGTCGACGCTCGGTGAGTTCGCCTCGCGCATCTCCGGATCCGCCGACCTGTACGAGCACGACGGGCGCCGCCCGGTGGCCAGCATCAACTTCATCACCGCCCACGACGGCTTCACGCTGCTCGACCTGGTCTCCTACAACGACAAGCACAACCAGGCCAACGGCGAGGACAACAACGACGGCGAGAGCCACAACCGATCCTGGAACTCCGGGGTCGAGGGCCCCACCGACGACCCGGAGATCACGGCGCTCCGGCTCCAGCGACGCCGGAACTTCCTCGCGACGCTCCTGCTCAGCCAGGGCGTGCCGATGATCCTGCACGGCGATGAACTCGGGCGCACGCAGCTCGGCAACAACAACGTGTACGCGCAGGACTCAAAACTGAGCTGGATCGACTGGGCGCACGCCGACCAGGAGCTCATCGACTTCGTCGGCGAGGTCGTCCGCCTCCGGCGCCACCACCCGACGTTCCGACGGACCCGGTACTTCAACGGCCGACCCGTGCGCCGCGGGCAGGACGAGCCGCTGCCGGACATCGTCTGGCTCACCCCGGAAGGCGACGCGATGCAGCCGGAGGAGTGGGACTCCGGCTTCGGCAAGAGCGTCGGGGTGTTCCTCAACGGCGACGGCATCCGCGGCCGTGACTCCCGCGGCGGACGCGTCACCGACGTCAACTTCCTCATGTACTTCAACGCCCACTCCGAGACCGTCACGTTCACGGTGCCGTCCGACGAGTACGCCCACGCGTGGAAGATCCGGATCGACACGGCCGACCCGGGCGAGAAGGGCGACATCGTCGCCGCCGGAGAGCCACTCGACGTGCCGGCGCGCTCGATGCTCGTGCTCCGCGCGGAACCCCCGCAGGAGCCGACGAGTACACCGGTGTCGACGACCACCACGAGCGCTCCGACCGCGACCCCGACCGCCCCCGACGGCGTCGACACCGCGACGGAGGCCATGACCGCCACCCCGCCGGGCACCCCGCGCCCGGCACCGACCGCCGATGCCGGCAAGGGAGACCCGACGTGACCTCGACCCACAACGAGCAGGCAGCGGTGCCCGCTCGCCGTCCGGGAGGCGCACGTCGCGTCCCGGACTCCACCTACCGCCTCCAGGTGACCGCCGACTTCGACCTGACGGCCGCCGCCGAGGTCGTCGACTACATCGCCGCGCTCGGTGCCGACTGGGTCTACCTGTCCCCGGTCCTCCAGGCCGAAGCGGGGTCGAGCCACGGCTACGACGTCGTCGACCACTCCCGGATCGACGTGTCCCGCGGCGGCGACGACGCGTTCCGCGCACTGACGACCGCTGCGCACGCGGCCGGGCTCGGGGTCCTCGTCGACATCGTGCCGAACCACATGGGCGTCGCGGACCCGGCGTCGAACCCCTGGTGGGAAGACTTGCTGACGCACGGGCGGGACTCCGCGGTGGCCGACGCGTTCGACGTCGACTGGGCCGCGGGTGGCGGACGCATCCGCGTGCCCGTGCTCGACTACGACCTCGAGAACAGCACCGAGGACGGCCTGGACGCCATCACGCTCGAGGGCGACAAGCTCATGGTCGGGACGACCGCCTACCCGACCGCCCCGGGGACCGTGAACCCGGGCGACGACGTGCGCAGCGTCCACGACCGCCAGCACTACGAGTTCGTGCACTGGCGTCGCGCCGACCACGACCTCAACTACCGCCGGTTCTTCGCCGTGAACACCCTCGCCGCGATCCGGGTCGAGGAGCCCGAGGTGTTCACCGCCTCGCACGGCCTCATCGGGCAGTGGTTCCGCGACGGTCAGGTCGACGGTCTCCGCATCGACCACCCGGACGGCCTGTACGACCCGGCGGGGTACCTCGACGACCTAGCCGAGTTGACCGGCGGGGCGTACACCCTCGTCGAGAAGATCCTCGAGCCCGGCGAGGAGCTGCCCGCCTCGTGGCCCGTCGACGGCACGACGGGCTACGACGCCCTCGGGTACGTCGACCGCCTGTTCGTCGACCCGGCCGGCGCGGAGCCGCTCGGCGCGCTCGACTCGCGGCTGCGCGGCGAACGGGACGCCTTCCGGTGGGACCTCCTGACGCACGGCACCCGGCGCGACGTGACCGACGGCATCCTCGGCAGCGAGGTCGCCCGACTGACCCGTCTCCTGGCGCCCGAGGTGCCCGACGTGGACCCTCGTGTCATCGAGGACGCCGTCGCCGAGGTCACCGCGTCGTTCGGCGTCTACCGGACCTACCTTCCGGAGGGCGCACACGACCTCGTCGAGGCCCTGGAGACCGCGTGCGAGCGCCGTCCCGACCTCGACCCCGTGATCGACCGGATCGCCCCGTTCCTCGCCGACCCCGAGCACCCGGCGGCGATCCGCCTGCAGCAGACGTCGGGGATGGTCATGGCGAAGGGCGTCGAGGACTCGGCGTTCTACCGCTACTCGCGCCTGACGAGCCTGAGCGAGGTGGGAACGGACCCGAGCGTGTTCTCCATCACGCCGACCGAGTTCCACCGCGCGCAAGAGGGTCGCCTCGCCGCCTGGCCGCACGCCATGACCACGCTCACGACCCACGACACGAAGCGGAGCGAGGACACCCGCGCCCGCATCGCGACGCTCGCCGAGCTGGGTGACGAGTGGGTCGCCGCGTTCGAGCGTCTGAACGCCCTCGCACCGCTCGAGGACGGCGTGCTCGCGAACCTCCTCTGGCAGGCGATCGTCGGCGCGCGGCCCGCCTCACGCGAGCGGCTGCACGCCTACGCCGAGAAGGCCTCGCGTGAGGCCGGGAACACCACGACCTGGACCGCCCCGAACGAGCCCTTCGAGGAGCGCATGCACGCGCTCGTCGACGCCGCGTTCGACGATCCGGAGGTGGTCGCGGAGCTCGACGCGATCGACCGTCGCATCGAAGCCGCCGGCTGGTCGAACGGCCTCGGCATGAAGCTCGTGCAGCTCGCTGGCCCCGGCGTCCCGGACGTCTACCAGGGCACCGAGCTGTGGGACCGCTCCCTCGTCGACCCGGACAACCGACGACCCGTGGACTACGCCGAGCGACGACGTCTCCTCGTCGCCGTGGAGGAGGGCGCACTGCCCCCGGTCGACGCCTCCGGCGCGGCGAAGCTCCTCGTGACCTCGGCCGCCCTGCACCTGCGCCGCGACCGGCCCGAGCTCTTCACGCGGTACCTGCCGGTGCCGGCCTCGGGCGTCACCGCGGACCACGTCGTCGCGTTCGACCGCGGCGGTGCCGTGGTCGTGGCCACGCGCCTCCCGATCGGACTCGAACGGACCGGCGGCTGGGCGGACACGATGATCCACCCCGTGCCGGAGGACCGCATCGACGTCCTCACCGGCCGGACGTTCCGGGCGGGACGCGGTATCGCCGTGGCCGACCTGCTCAGCACCTACCCCGTCGCGCTCCTGGCGCCGGCGGCCAACACGACGGACGAGCCCTCGGGCGTCACGATGGAAGGCCACGCATGATCCCCGAACCGCCCGCCGGAACCGTCCGCACCGGCTCCTCGTTCCGCTCTGGACCGATCCGTGCCGGCCGGTACGAGGTGTGGGCCCCCGACGCCGACCGCGTGCGGTTGGTCGTCGATGGCACGGACCACGAACTGACCCGCGACGACCACGACTGGTGGAGCACGGATGCCGTCACGCCCGTCGTCGGCGCCCGGTACGGGTTCCGACTCGGCGACGACGACGCGGTGGTCCCCGATCCGCGCACGCTGTCGCAGCCCGACGGCGTCCACGGGCTGTCCGAGGTGATCGACCTCGACGCCTTCTCCTGGAGCGACGAGGGCTGGACCGGGCGTCCGGCCCGGGGCGCCGTGATCTACGAGATGCACGTCGGCACCTTCACTCCCGAGGGCACGCTCGACGCCGCTGCCGCCCGCCTCGAGCACCTGGTCGCGCTCGGCGTCGACCTGGTCGAGGTGCTGCCCGTCAACGCGGTCAACGGCATCTGGAACTGGGGGTACGACGGCGTCGACTGGTTCGCCGTGCACGCTCCGTACGGGGGCGCCGCCGCGTACCAGCGGTTCGTCGACCGGGCGCACGCACTCGGTCTCGGCGTGGTGCAGGACGTCGTCTACAACCACCTCGGGCCGAGCGGGAACTACCTGCCGCTGTTCGGGCCGTACCTGCTCGCCGGGCTCGGCAACACCTGGGGCGACTCGGTGAACGTCGAGCAGCCCGAGGTCCGGGCGTTCGTCCTCGACAACGTCCGCATGTGGTTCCGGGACTTCCACGTCGACGGGCTCCGACTCGACGCCGTGCACGCGATCCGCGACACCACCCGGCCGCACGTCCTGGCACAGATGGCCTCGGAGACCGACGCGTTCGCGCAGTGGATCCGGAAGCCGCTGTCCCTCATCGCCGAATCGGACCTCAACGACCCGATCATGTTCCGCCCGCGCGAGGCCCACGGCTACGGGCTGACCGGGCAGTGGTCGGACGACTTCCACCACGGTCTCCACGTCGCGCTCACGGGTGAGACCACCGGGTACTACGCCGACTTCGCACCACTCGCCGCGTTGGCGAAGGTGCTCGAGCGCGGGTTCCTGCACGACGGCACGTGGTCGTCGTTCCGAGGACGTCGACACGGGCAGCCGATCGACACCGAGACCGCGCCCACCACGGCGCTGGTCGTCGCGAACCAGAACCACGACCAGATCGGCAACCGCGCCACGGGCGACCGCCTGGCGGAGCACCTCGACGAGGCCGGTCTGGTGGTCGCCGCCGCCGTGACCCTGCTCGGGCCGTTCACGCCGATGCTGTTCATGGGCGAGGAGTTCGCCGCGTCGACGCCGTGGCAGTTCTTCACGTCGCACCCCGAGCCGGACCTCGGCATCGCGACGGCGAAGGGTCGCATCGAGGAGTTCGAGCAGATGGGGTGGGACCCGGACATCGTCCCCGACCCCCAGGACCCCGAGACGTTCCGACGGTCGAAGCTCCGGTGGGAGGAGACCCTCGAGGGGCGTGGCCGTCGCATCCTCGACGCCTACCGGGCGTTGATCGCGCTCCGCCGCCGTGAAGAGGCCCTGGTCGACTGGCGCTTCTCGTCGAACAGCGTCCGGTTCTCCGAGGACGACCGCTGGCTGGTTCTGACGCGCTCGGACATCCACATCGTGGTGCACTTCGGGGACGCCGCTGCCTCGGTGCCCGTCGTATCCGGCGCCGAGGTGCTCTTCGCCACGGATGGTGCCACCGCCTCGGCCGACGGCGTGGAGTTCACCGGCCGGGGCGTCGTCGTCCTGCGCTGACCCGTCCGTTCCGCGGAGTGGGGCGGGGCGGGTATGCCCCGCCCCTGCTCTGCCCGTCCGCACGTGGGGCCGGGTGCCGTCCCGTCCCCGCACCGCGCTCGGGGATGAGCACCCGGTCGCCCCGCGCCGCCCCGCTCTGCCCCTCTGCGCGTCACAAGGTCCGCACGCGCTCGCTGCCGGCGGCGCCTGCCTCCTTGCTGGCCGCGCGGCCGCCCGGTCCCCCGCCCCCTGGCCTCCTGGCCGCCTCGCCGCCTGGCCGCCTCGCCGCCTCGCCGCCTCGCCGCCTCGCCGCCTCGCCGCCTGGCCGCCTCGCCGCCTGGCCGCCTCGCCGCCTGGCCGCCTGGCCGCCTGCTGGACTACCCGCTCTGGTGCTGTCTCTTATACACATTTGACTTTGCCGACGAATAGGAT
>NZ_QKTT01000023.1:0-30994 GCF_003234555.1 Curtobacterium sp. MCBD17_019
GCAGCGGGGGTGACGGCAGCGGGGCGGACGGCACCGACGTCGGCGCGGACGGCGGCGGCTACGAGGCCGCGGGGTGGGACTCCGGATCGGGCCTCGACGCAGGGTCCGACTGGGGTGGAGGATTCGACCAGGACCTCGGCGGGTTCGACGTCTGAGGTCATCGGCCGCGCCGGTCGCGCGGCCGCACACGAGGAACACCGGGAACACGCGTCGAAGGAGTCGCCGTGCCGTTCATCGAAGCCGTCGGGCTGACGAAGACCTACCGCGCGAAGACCGGGCCGGTCCATGCCCTGGCGGGGCTCGACCTCGCCGTGCCCGAGGGCAGCGTCACCGCGTTGCTCGGCCCGAACGGCGCGGGCAAGACGACCGCCGTCAAGGTCCTGACGACCCTCACGCGCCCGGACTCCGGACGCGCGACCATCGCCGGGACCGATGTCGTCGCGGAGCCCCAGCGCATCCGACGGCGCATCGGGGTGTCGGGTCAGTACGCGGCCGTGGACGAGAACCTGACGGGGTTCGAGAACCTCGACATGATCGGGCGGCTGTACCACCTGGGGCGGTCGGCTTCGCGTCGTCGTGCGCGGGAGCTCATCGAGGCGTTCGGGTTGACCGAGGCGGGCGACCGGCCCGTCAAGGGGTTCTCGGGCGGGATGCGCCGGCGGATCGACCTCGCCGGCGCGCTCGTGGCGAAGCCCCCGGTGCTGTTCCTCGACGAGCCGACGACCGGCCTCGACCCGCGGAGCCGCCTCGGGCTCTGGGACGTCATCGAGGGACTCGTCGCCGAGGGCACCACGGTGCTCCTGACGACGCAGTACTTGGAGGAAGCGGACCGGCTCGCCGACGACATCGCCGTGATCGACGGCGGCCGGGTGATCGCCCACGGGACCGCGGACGAGTTGAAGAGCCGTGTGGGCGGGCACCGCGTGGTGGTCACGCTCGTGTCGGCGGACGACCGGGCGGCCGCGGCGGCAGTGCTCGAGCGGCACGGGGACGGATCCGTCGAGATCGGTGGGGACGGCCGGACCCTCTCGGTCGCCGTGCGGTCGGGCCCGTCGGCGCTCCGCGCCGCCCTGGCCGAGCTCGCCGAGGCGGGGGTGGACCTCCACGACGCCGGGATGCGACGTCCCACGCTCGACGACGTGTTCCTGCGCCTCACCGGGCACGCCGCGACGACGGAACCCGATGCCGACGCCGGGGACCCGACCACCGCGACGGACGCGACCACGGTGACCGGGCCTCCCGGGCCGGAGGACCGTGCGGCGTCGACGCCGGAGATCCCGGCCTCGTCGGGGACGGCACGGCGATGACCGCGACCGCGCAGCTCCCCGTCGTGCGCGACCGTCGCGTCGCGTCATGGTGCAACGACGGCTGGACCGTGACCCGGCGCAACCTCCTCAAGATCCGCCGCTCCCCGGACATGCTCGTGTTCGCGGTGCCGAGTGTGACCAAAGTGTAAGCAATCGACCCTCTGGTCAAGCGTGCTATCGGGAGCGGGTGGGGGACGCCTTACTGCATGAGCTCTGGCAATGCAACATGATCATTGCTCTGACCGACGGAAACCCTGGTCAGACGCGGTTCCGGCCGACGCCCCGCGACACGCCGGAGCGCAAATCCCACACCCTGTGGAACACGTCCTCCACCGCTGTGCACAGATGTCGGTGGCGGGGCGCAGACCGGCGGAAATACGCGGCTGTGAGGGGCGCGGCAGGAATGCCCTCCCTGTGGGGAGGGCTGTGGAGAACTACACGGGTGTAACACTTCCTCTTGTGCCCGGCTCCCGCGTCGGGCACAAGATGTAGCGTTGTACCAGCTCGAACGTCTCTTCGGGCCAGGACGAGAACGTACGTTCGAGTCCGAACGGCAACAAACCCCCGTCTGCATCAGCAGCGGGGGTCGTCACCGGCACGGTGCGGGTCTCAGCTCTTGGCGGGGTCCGGGGCCCGCATCGTGCCCTTCAGGAACGGAAACCATCATGGAAGCAACGGTCGTCCCTTACGGGAAGATTATCCCGATCGGGGCCATTACGGCCAACCTTGGACCGCGATCCCCCGGTGTTATCCGAGGTGACCGGCGTGTCTCGCGCTGGATCGTCAAGCCCACGCGTGCCGTCATCTCGGTCCTGCCGGACGTCTCTCGCTGGATCGACGTCGCGCTCGTCATCGTGAAGGCGTATTTGCTCGTCCGTCACGGGGTCGCCCTCTAGCGCAGGCGATGACACCGAACGCCCCCGGCCTGAGTAGGTCGGGGGCGTTCGTCACCGTGGCCCGGACGGAGACACCACCGCTCGGGATGCCGCCCCTGTAGTCAGGGCGAGTCAGGTTGTCACCGGCGAGCGGCCTCCGCGTGGGCGATTCGATCGGCCAGGCTGTCGAGCGCAGCGGAGGCGGCGACGGTGAGGCGACCGAGGGTTGCGAGGACTGTGGCGGTGGGTTGATGCAAAGCGATTCCTTCGTGAAGCTGGCGGCGGGGGTGCCGCGGCGACTCCTTAAACAGCCGCGGCACGCGCTCCGACACCCCCCCCAATGTGGTATATCAGTAGTTGCTCAGCCCTAGTCGATTAGGGGGTCAGGGGCGCACCGTCCAACCGAGGCCGGGGGCGTATCGACCGCCGACAATGGGTGTGTCGTCAGGGCGGCGCGGCCTGCTCGGGTGCTCGCCCGTCTGCTGTGCTCGTCGGATCGCGGCCAGGTTGCCGCTCCTCTGGGCGTCGCGTACGGCACGAGGGGTAAGGGCCGCTGCGGCGGCGTGCTGGGCTTGTGTGAAGTCGGGCATGCTTCCTTTTCTGCTATCGAGGGTGGTCGCTATCACATCGGCGCGAGCGGGAGGGTGGGCGCGCCGATGCGTGGAACCAGCGTGGTTGACCCGCGTTAGTCGGCTATTGCTTTGCTGCCTCCCCCGATCGGGGGATAGCGTGAAAGCGTACCGAGCGTCCTGATAACGAAGGGAACCGACGTGGGTATTTACGAGTCACAGCCGGGCGTTCCACCGGTCCGCATCGACACTTTCCGTAAGCAACGACGTGACCGGCGCCGCGGCTACCGGCCGGACAACGAGCACGAGCTTTCCTACGCGGACTTCTTCCGGCACACGGTGACTGGGATGGTGGAGCGGCGTATGCGCTGATGTTCAGTGGGCTCGGCCGCTGTCGAGGCCGAGCGCTCGGCCCGGAGGGGAAGGGCACGCGCCCGGGCCAAATGAGCAACCGTCCTGCGACTCCCGGCCAGTTAGGTGCTCCCGCGCTGGTGCGGCGCAGGTAGAAGTTAGGCGCGTCGAGATGCGGGGGAGCTGCCGTCACGGCCCGCGAAGGTCACAGGGCGGTGCTCGCGTCCGTACTAGAGCATGCGCAGCGGCGGTGGCCCTGTCGCGACGCTGCACGGTCAGTGAGCGCTGACGACCGGACGGTGACGGTTTCCTTACGTTGGGCGTCGCTCCTAGGCTGCGCGCATGGCAATGGATGAGCTCAACTTCGGGGATCGGCTGATGGGGCACCTCGTTGACGGCGTGGAGGGCACCCCCTACCAAGCCGCGGTCCTCCATCTATCGGAGCAGCACGGAGTACGAGTCGAAGTTCCGTATGTCAGTCGTGACGGCGGTGGACAGTTCGAACACGTGGAGCGGTGGTTTCGCGGTATGTCCGTGCCTTCCAACCTTCTGCTTCACACTGCCAACGGCCCGGTCAGCTTGTTCGGCGTGACGTGGGCCGGGTACTCCGAAAACTCCGGTCAGAACCTTTCGCTCGGCAATCTGAAGCCAGCCGAGGCTGTTCTAGCCGAGCGCGACGGTGAGCTGAGCGACGGCTTGACCGTACAGACCGTGCGAAGCAGGCTCGACGGTTTGAATGACTGGACCGGCCTAGAAGCGACGGATGAGGACCGGGAGACGGATGAAGAACACCGAATCCGAACAATCACGTACAGACTTCGATCGCCCGACGAGCTCGTCTGGTCGCAAGGTGAGGCCACGATGACCCTGCGCGCTGACTGGACTGCCGCGCACCACACGGATGGTTACAATCGCGCCGTCGAGTTGTCCGACAACGTCGTACTGGAGAGCGCTTTCGTCGATGGGCCGCGGTCCTTCCACGAGCATTTCGCTGCACAACGGAAGATCGCCTCGCTCCTCGTCTTCCTCTACGGGCGCCCAATCTCGTTTAGAGAGCACCGAGTGCAGGACGAGCGCTTCGCTTCTCGCTTGCTGAACGGCAAGACGTACAACCATCCGTTTGTGGAGCTTATCTCTGACAGGACCGTCCGCGAACGCCTAACGCCAGTTCCGTCGCGGAAGGAACTTGATCGCCCGCTCGCTCATATGACGCAGATCGGTGCAGACGGGCTCGCCACCTGGGCGGCGAACTACGACACATGGCGGCGCTTCATCCTTCCGAGTGCAGGAGTGCTCGGAAGGAGAGGGGCTTTCATTGAGGACCGAGTGGTGTCTACGTCAATGAGCCTCGAAGCGGCAGGAGGTCTGATTGGTAAATGTCCCGGTGAAGAGGAGACTTACACGCCTAGGAGGATGAAGACCACGGCGACCTATGTTTTCCGTTGTCTCTACGTACTTCGCATCGGTTGGGGTGATTACATTGCCTCCGACGTGGGTTTAGCTCGGGCGATTGCAAACAACTATAACGACGTAAAGCACGCCGATCGTGGGGACTTC
This sequence comes from Curtobacterium sp. MCBD17_019, assembly GCF_003234555.1. Lineage (NCBI taxonomy): Bacteria > Bacillati > Actinomycetota > Actinomycetes > Micrococcales > Microbacteriaceae > Curtobacterium > Curtobacterium sp. MCBD17_019. Next base: position 4,660 of record NZ_QKTT01000023.1, read on the forward strand.
CCAGACTCGAAGTATACCTACCTCGTCAGCTCGACGAACAGCATGCTCGTTCGACTCCTCGCCCTGTATCTTACGGGAAAGGGTGACGACCTCCTGAAGTTCTACCGGAACGGACGCGAGCTGTGGAGCATTCAGCAGCGGTTCGGTGGTGTTGGGGTTCGCGTGACCGACGAGGGGAAATGGGAAGAGGTGAGCAATGAAGATAATCTTCGAGATTCCTGACCTTTCCACCATTGCTGCGTGGGTCGGCGCCCTCACGGGGATAGCCGCGCTCTTGCGGGAAGCGTTTGTCTGGCGGCGATCGGCGCACCGTGTGAAAGTGCAGTGTGCACGGGCCTGGGTGGGGTACGCCCAAGGGGGTACTAGCGGTGAGTTGTTGAGTGTTGAAGCACGCAACGTTGGTGCAGCTGCCGTAACCGTCACGGGGTGGGGTGTGTCACTCGGTCGCGGACTGGGCCAGCTCGTGGTGTTTACACCGCTCTCATTCTCGACGCAACTTCCCCACCGCCTTGAGGCCGGGGCGATGGGAACCTTTTACGCCGAGTCTGAAGGCATCAGGGACTCGGCAGCCAGGCACGGAAAGCCCGGTCGGGAGCTACGCGCATTCGTAACGCTCGCCACGGGCAAGAAAGTCTACGCGAAGCGGGGCGTTCCCCTGTCGCAGACATGAGTGACAAAGCGGTCGAGTGGGCATTTCGGTCGCCGCGAGCAGCTGGGTACGGGCGCCCGCTACGGCGCCGCGTATGCATGCGCACTCTAGTCGCCGCGTCACCTCCTGCGATTTGCAACCCTGGGGGCGAGTAGGGCCGCGGCTGGCAGGACGGCCTTTATCGGCGGGACCATTTGCGGCGTCACGGCCAGCGCGACCGCATCATTCGGCTGTTAGCGACTCATCCGGACGCGGCGACGTCGGACCGACCAGGAGTGAGTGGGCGTCCGTCAGCAAACACTTCTGCCGACGCGAGTCCCGACGGCAGTAGTCCAAGACCGCTCACGTCGAGTTACGACGGGCAAGTCAAGCCGAACTGGTTCATTCGTCCCGATCATGCCTGGCGTAAGAATCCTCGTAAAGTTGAGCGGCACCGAGCTGCCGTCGCTCCTCACCAGGGCGCGCGGCCAGCATGCCGGCCGACTTCACCGGGCGGTCGCCGCTTGGCGCGAACTTGCAATCACGGACTAGCCGAAAGGGTGCGCTGTCATCACCCGCCATCCGCCGCTCGTGCCATCGAGGGCTGAGGGTGGCGGGTTACTCGCCGGAGCGCCCTGGCGAGCATGTCGTAGGCGCTTGGCCTGCGGAGCATGCGAGCTTGGAGGTGGAGAGCCGCGAGCGAGCCCACCGTAACCTCCGCGGTGGGGTAGGGGTGGAGCAGTCCGTGCAGAGCCGCCTCCGCTACGGCTTCGCGGTCGGAACGTTGCTGCTCGCCGCAGACGTCGTCCGCGTAGGCGATTGCGAGGCTTACTGCGTCATGAAGCGTCGTCGGCAGCGCTCGCATGAGCATCGGTGGCAGCGGTCCCGTGCGGGGGAAGGTGGTGACGGCCACCTGCACGAGGTCCGGGCGCGTAGCGCTACGGGGCCGGCGCATCAGGCCCGCCCCCGCCGAAGGTTGGCGCGGCTGCGGGTCTGGGCACGAGTTTCGGTGGGGGAGAGGCGGGCAAGGATCGCGGCGGCGGCGGTGCGTGCCTGGCGTGCCTCGGTCGCGGCGCCGTGGACGACGGTCTGACCCATCGAGCCGGTGGCTTCGTAGCCGGCGCGGGCGGCTACGGCGCCGAGCTTGCCGGCGTAGTCCACCAGCTCAGCGGCCTGCATGAGCTGGGACAGGTCCGCGCCGTCGAGGTCGGGGCGCTGGGACAGGACGTTGGCGAAGGTGTCGCGGGCTTCCTCCGACCAGTGGTCCGGTAGCTCCCATCCGTCGAGAGGGTCGCGGTCGTCGGCCGCGAGGTTCGGAAGGGTCGATGGCATGGGCAGGGCTCCTAGGAGTCGGGAGGGGCGAAGGTCAAAAAACGGACCGCGCTCGGGACGCAGCGCGAGGCGCTATGCCGTCCCGATCCCGCGCGACCGGGGGTGGGAGGGCTGCGTACCGATAGACGCCGGCCTGGCCCACCGCTCGGCGGTCAGGTCACGCCCTGCGCCGTCGATCGCAGCGACGATTCATGCGCGACGATTCGCAGCCGTAGCACGACGGCCACGACGGCGCCGCGGCGGCGGCACGGATCGGTCACGTATCGATGCCGCCGACGCGTTCCGGTCGTTGGTTCGATCAGCCGTTGACGGTGACGAGCGTCCGATACTCGCGCTGTCGGCGCTTGTGCGCGTCGCCCGCGGACCGCGAACGACGGGCACGCTGGACGTGCACGCGTTGAACTGCCTTCCGACGTCGCCGCTTGGGGTGTGAGCAGTCCGGGCAGTAGGTCACGGAGCCGGAGGCGTGCCGCGTCGCGATGAGTCGTCCGCAACCACCGGCGCACGGCACGAGGAACGGCGGCCTAACGGAGACCGGCGCAGGGGATACGCCGAGCAAAGCGTCGCGCACGTCGGCGGGCAGCGCCGGCACCAGCCCGTACGGTCGGAGCACTCTGACGTCAGTCATCGGTTTGCTCCGTCTCAGAGGTATCGGCGGCGGGCGCCGGATCGGGAGCGCTGTAGAGGCGCAGCTCTGCTGTGTCGATGAACGGTATGGGGTCCCCAGCGGGCGTCTGGGCGTCGGCGACGTAGGCCGTGCCTGATGAGCGCCAGGGCCGTCCGGGTCGGTAGTCGGTCACAGAGCGTGGGTAGGCGCTCAACGGATACCGCCGCGGACGGCTGCGCTGAAGGCGTCCTCCTGAGCGATGCGCTGTCGCTCCTGCGCGACGTGCGCGGACAGCGCTGCTGTCTGCTCCTCGTAGAGGGCTTCGGGAGCGACGCCGAGGCGGTCGGCTTCGGCTCGGATGGCCTGCTGGGCGCCCCACGCGAGCGAGGCGAACGGCCGAGGCGTGTCGAGAGGAGCTGCGGAGACGATGGCGCGGGCGATGGCGCGGGCGTGATCTGCGGAGGTCATCGGTTGATTCCGTTCTGGGCGGCGAGCTGCGCGTTGAGTGCGTCGAGGTTCACGGGACGGGCGTCGGAGGCGCCATGCCGGGGCTCGGGGTTGGCCATGCCGGCTGTGAGCTGCGCGGCCATGGCGCGCTGGTGGGCGGCGGCGACTCGCAAGCCCTCTTCGATTGCGGGGATGAGGGTGTCGACCGCGGCGAAGACGTCGCCGGTCGCGAGGGAAGCAATGGGCCGACCGGCGAGCTGCGCGAGGGCTCGCATGGCCGCGACGTGTTCGACGGCGGCGACGAGCGATTCGGGCAGCGCTGCGAGGTGTTCGTCGAACGCGGCGGCTGCCGCTCGCTGTGCTGCCGCGGGATTCGCGGGCCGCTGGCGCGCGTACGCATCGTGCGCCCGCTTGTGCTCGTTCGCGGCGACCGACCAGCCGGCTTCGGCAGCACGCACGTTGTCCAGCGCGGTCTCCCAGTCGTCAATGGCGACGCCACGAGCCCGCGTGAGCGGGCTGTCTGGCCTGCCGCCTGACTCGCCGCCCTTCGCCAGTCGGTTCCGGCGCTGACGGGCCTCTGCAACGGCGCGGTACGCCGCGTCGAGACGAGCTTCGGCGTCGTCGAGCTGGCTCCGGTCGCGGCCGGCGATGCGGTCGCTTTCCGCGGCAGCCTTCGCGCGGGCGTCGTCGCGGATGGCCTGCATCCGCTGGTTGGGTCCGAGGATTTCTGACACGTTGCGTGTTCCGTTCTGCTCAGTCCTGCTGAGCGTGTGAGCCGCGGTGGCTGTGCGCGGGCGCGCATGAGAAACGCCCCCGGCGCGGCGAGTCCGGAGGCGTGAAGATGTGGGGACGGCGCTGCCGTCGGGTGGCTACTCGATGACGTAGCCGTAGCCCGAGTGCAGCCGGACGGTGCCGGCGTAGCGCGGGCAGGCTTCGGTAACGAGTGAGTAGAACGAGCGCGTACCGAAGCGAGCCGGGTCTAGACCAAGCACGCGGCATGTCGTTTCGTGCAGCGCTTTGCGGTTATAGGTCTGAGCGGGCAGCGTGTCGAGGTAGCGCAGCACCCGTCCGCGGATGCTGTCGGCGTGCTCTGAGCGGCGGGTAATGGCGTCCCGGAAACGGGTGATTGCCTCGTCTCGGTAACCGCGCCGATCCTCAATCTCCCGCGCCGTGGCATGGAAGCTCGCAGCAAGTAGCTGAAGGGCCGAGCGCGGTATCGGCAGCGAAGCGTCCAGGCCGTCGAGGGTGGCAGCGAGTAGCTGATAGCGGGAGTTTGCGGCGGGGGAGTGCTCTGCGCGAAGGCGCCCCATTTGGCTTTCGGTCTGCCGAGCGCGGGCGATGGTGCGATTAGTAGCGATGAAGGCGTCGAGCGCGGCGCCGGCCGTGCGAAAGACCGCCGCAATGCCGTCACCAACTGCGTAGCGGTCGATTCGCTGGCCGTCACGGCTGTACCCATTGCCGCGTCCAGGAACGTACAGGTACCCGAGACGAATCAAGTCCTCGTCAATCACGAGCGAGTTGAGTGCTCCGAGAGATAAGGGACAGAGGTCCGGTCTGCCCTCCGCGTAGGGGTCGTCCCACGGGGCCATCGGACGACGGGCGCGTGGGGCGTACGGATCGATGGGTGGCGGCGAATCAAAGGGGGCGGATGCCCAGTCAATGAGCGAGGGCATTAGTACCTTTCAGTGCTCATGACGCGTGGAGCGTCACGAGGGAAACGGTTACTTGCCTCTTGACGCGCCCCGTGGAGCTTGAAAGCGTGCCTGACCAGGCATTTGCTGGTACTCGCGTCATGAGAGGCGAAAAGGGCGGCTTGTAGCCTGGTTGGCGGTGCGGTCATCGCTGTGCGGCGTCACTTTTGTCACTCGTCGGCCCTGGCGCCGAGCGCGGCGAGGCCGAGCGCCATACCCCGGAGCGTGGGGTCGAGCAGGTCTACGGCGTCCGGAAGCGTCAGGCGGTCACGCAGCGCCGCATAGGCAGCCGCGTGGTCGTTTGACGCTGATGTGGCGAGTGCCTGGGTGAGCGTCCCGAGTTCCGCGGTGAGGGCGTCGGTTCGGCGTGCCCGGTCGGCCTTGAATGCGTTCACGCGGCAGGTCGTTCCACAGAAGCGGGCACGGGAGTTGCCCGGGGTGAACAGGCGGGAGCACTGCTCGCAGTGAATGGGGCCGGCCATGGACGGGCGTCCTTCCGTTGGGGAACGATTCGAGGTCAAGAAAAAGACCGCCGACCGAGGGTCAGCGGTGAGAGACGGGCGGGGGAGCGTCTGGTCGGGAGCGGCGGCGGCGCACGACACCCGACCGGACACGGGCGCCCAGCCAGCCATGAAGGAGCGACACAAGGTGGATTGCCCTTCACCTTGGGTCATAGGGGAATCACCCTGGTGGCCCACTTCCCCGCGGCACCCGCGCCCCCCATTGGTGCCGGCGCTGGGCGGCAGGGCGGAGTGACAGAAGTGACAAAAAAGACGTCACTCCCTATCTCTCTCTAAGAGGAGGAGCTGCTTAGAGAAGAAATAGAGAGTGACGTCACTTGTGTCACTCAGGTCACTCTGCCGGCGTCAGACCGGCGCGACTGCCGCGTTTACACGGTGATCGGACCCCGCGACTGCGCTTCGACGTCGTTGGGATCGAGCGACAGCACGTCGTCGACGTCCCACTGGATGTCGAATCGGTCGTCGTCCCAATAGCCGCGGCGCTTGGCCGGGCGTAGGACGCCGTAGAAGCCGGCGCGGATCAGGAGGTCACGCTGGGCGCGGTAGTCGGAGCGGTGCCAGACCTGTGCGACGGTCTCGCCGGTCGGGACGCGCTCGACCACGGGCGCCGTGGGCAGCTTGTCGAGGCGTTCGCGCTCCGCGCGGAGGGAGTTGAGCCGGTCGACCAGGGCCATGACGTCTGCGTCGGGCTCCCGGAGCTCGTCGGTCGTGTCGCGGATGGCCGCTTCGACGAGGGCGACATCGCTGCGCTCCTGGACGGAGGTGTGCTCGACGGTGAACGGCGCCGAGCCGTAGAGGTCGAGGAACGTGTCTGTGACGAGCTCTTCGAGCTTGGAGGCCAGGCCACTGACTCGGGCCGTGCAGACAACGCCAGTGCCTCGGGATGGGCAGAAGTAGACCGGTGGGCGTGAGGGGTGGTTGTTCGTGCGGACGACGAGCCGGCTGTTGCACGACTCGCAGTACAGGAGCCCGGACAGGAGGCGGCTGGCCTTGCGTCGGCCGGCCCTGGTGCGCTCAGCGTGCTCAGCGTCGGGCGCGAAGCGGGCCACGAGCTGGTCGTGCTCTTCGAGGGTCAGGATCGGCGGGAACGGCGTCAGCGGGAGGCCGTTGTCGTCGCGGACCGTCTTGCCCTGGAAGCGGGCACGGCCGAGCATGGCCTCGGAGCAGAGGACGCGCGGGAAGGTCGTGAGGGTCCACGAGAGCCCGCGACGGGTGCGTACGCCAGCCTCGTCGAGCTCCTTCAGCACCGCGTACATCGACTCGCCGCCGAGGACCGCGTCGACTGCCTTGCGGACGATCGCGGCCTCGTCGGGGTCGACCTCCAGGGTGCGGCCGGTGCCGCCCGGCATCGGGACGGAGCGGTAGCCGTACGGGGGCTGACCCCCGGGGAAGCGGCCGATAGTCGCGAGGTGCTTCCGCGACGACGACACGCGCTGCCCGATCGTGCGAGCTTCCATGGCGGCGAACACCTGGAGGATTTCGGCCATGGCGCGCCCCATCGGTGTCGTCGTGTCCAGTGGCTCCATGCACGAGACGATCTGGAGCCCGTCGTCCAGGAGGAGGCCGAAGTCCACGACGGAGCGCGCGATGCGGTCGAGCTTCCAGACCAGGACGGCGTCGGCGTCGCCCGCTGCGATGGCGTCGCGCACGGCGTTGAGGCCCGGGCGGTCGAGCCGCGTGCGGGTTGCGGAGACGTCGTTGTCGGTCTCAATCCGCACCAGCTCCCAGCCGCGCTGCCGCGCCGTATCCTGGATGGCCTGCCGCTGGCGTGCAATGGACGTGGACTCTTCTGTGGCACGGGAGAGGCGCGCGTACCCGATGACCTTCACACGTACACTTTAGTCTCATCCGCGGTGCTGCAGCCGATCATGTTCGTGTTGCTGTTCAGCCAGGTGTACGGCGGGGCGATCGCCGTGCGTGGTACCGACTACACGCAGTTCCTCATGGCCGGGATCTTCGCGCAGACCGTGGTGTTCGGCGCCACGTTCTCGGGCTACAGCATGGCCCAGGACCTGAAGGAGGGGATCATCGACCGGTTCCGGACCCTGCCGATGAGTCCGTCCGCCGTGCTCGTCGGGCGGACCAACGGGGACCTCGTCCTCAACGGGATCTCGGTCCTGATCATGATGCTCACGGGCCTGGCGGTCGGCTGGCGGGTGCACTCGTCGCCGGGGGAGTTCGTCGCCGGCCTCGTCCTGCTCCTCCCGTTCAGCTACGCGTTGAGCTGGGTGATGGCGCTGCTCGGCATGAGCGTCCGGTCGCCCGAGGTGATCAACAACGCGTCCTTCATGATCCTGTTCCCCATCACGTTCATCTCGAACGCGTTCGTGCCGAGCGACACCCTGCCGCTGGTGCTGCGGGTGTTCGCCGAGTGGAACCCGGTGTCGTCGCTCGTGCAGGCCGTCCGGCAACTGTTCGGCAACGTGGGGAGCAGCCCCGTCCCCGACGTCTGGACCATGCAGCACCCGGTCGCCACGGTGCTCGTCGGCATCGTGGTGCTGCTCGTCGTGTTCGTCCCCTGGAGCGTGCGGAAGTACGCCTCGATCAGCAAGCGGTAGGTCGCTGCGCTTCCCCAGGCGGGGACACCGCCCGCAGAATAGGCTGCTCGCGCCATGACGACGACCGACCCCCGCCCCTCCCTGCCGGGTCCCGGAGCAGCGGACCACGACGCCACCGAGCCGCGGCTCGACCGGAGCACCCGCCTGCGGCGCTGGATGTTGCAGGGCGCCGAGAGCTCGGGCGCCCACGAGGGCCCCCACCAGGTCGAGGTGGAGCGCACCCACTCGTGGTGGCGCGTGATGTGCCTCACGGGCGTCGACTACTTCTCCACCCTGGGGTACCAGCCGGCCATCGCGGCGCTCGCCGCGGGCCTGCTGTCGCCGATCGCGACGGTGGTGCTCGTCCTCGTCACGCTGTTCGGCGCGCTCCCGGTGTACCGACGGGTCGCGCAGGACAGCTTCCGCGGCGCCGGGTCGATCGCCATGCTCGAGAAGCTCCTGCCGTGGTGGGCGGGCAAGCTCCTCGTCCTCGTCCTGCTCGGGTTCGCCGTGACGGACTTCATGATCACGATCACGCTGTCGGCGGCGGACGCCACGGCGCACCTCGCCGAGAACCCCTACACGCCGCACTGGTTCAGCGACATCCCCGTGCCGCTGACGCTCGCGCTCATCGCCCTGCTCGGCGTCGTGTTCCTCCGCGGATTCCGCGAGGCCATCGGCATCGCCGTCGTGCTCGTGTCCGTGTACCTCGTCCTCAACCTCGTCGTCGTCGCCGTGGCGCTCGTGCACGTGGTGAGCCGTCCCTCCCTGGCGACCGACTGGTGGTCGGGACTGACCGCGCAGCACGCCGATCCACTCGCGATGATCGGGATCGCGTTGCTCGTGTTCCCGAAGCTCGCGCTCGGTCTGTCCGGGTTCGAGACCGGGGTGTCGGTCATGCCGCAGGTCGACGGCGGGAACGGTGACGTGCCGGGGAAGCGTCCGGAGGGGCGGATCCGGGGGACCCGGCGCCTCCTCACCACTGCCGCGCTCATCATGAGCTCGTTCCTCATCCTGTCGAGCGTCGTCACCACGTTCCTCATCCCGCAGAAGGAGTTCCAGCCGGGCGGTGAGGCCAACGGCCGAGCGCTCGCCTTCCTGGCCCACGAGTACCTCGGGAGCGTCTTCGGGAGCGTGTACGACGCCTCCACCATCGCGATCCTGTGGTTCGCGGGCGCGAGCGCGATGGCGGGCCTGCTCAACCTCGTTCCGCGGTTCCTGCCGCGCTACGGGATGGCGCCGCAATGGGCGCGAGCCGTCCGGCCGCTCGTGCTCATCTTCACGCTCATCGCGTTCGCCATCACCCTGATCTTCAAGGCGGACGTCGACGCCCAGGGTGGTGCCTACGCCACGGGGGTGCTCGTGCTCATCACGAGCGCATCGGTCGCCGTGACCCTGTCGGCACGGCGGAAGCGGCAGCGGGGCCGGACCATCGCGTTCGGCGTCATCACGCTCGTGTTCGGCTACACGACCGTGGCGAACGTCATCGAACGCCCCGACGGCGTGCGGATCGCGGCGGTGTTCATCCTGGCGATCGTCGTCGTGTCGCTGCTCTCGCGGGTGCGCCGGTCGTTCGAGCTCCGGGCATCGTCGATCGAGCTCGACGCCGTCGCGCAGCAGTTCGTCGTGGCCGATGCCGACCAGTTCGGGCAGGTGTGCATCATCGCGAACGAGCCGGACGACGGGAGCGCCGAGGAGTACCGGACCAAGGGCAAGATCGAGCGTCGGTCGAGCGGCATCCCCGCGCGCGTCCCGACGATCTTCCTCGAGGTGTACCCGGCGGACTCGTCGGACTTCGAGGAGGACCTCAAGATCGAGGGCGTCGTCAAGCACGGCTTCCGGATCCTCCGCGTGCGTTCGGGCACCGTCCCCAACACGATCGCGTCGACGCTCCTCGCCGTCCGCGACCTCACGGGCGTCGTGCCGAGCATCTACTTCGCGTGGACCGAGGGCAGCCCCATCCGCAACATGGTGCGCTTCCTGTTCACCGGCGCCGGCGAGGTCGCACCGGTCACGCGCGAGGTGCTCCGCGAGGCCGAGCCGGACGTCGCCCGCCGTCCCGTCGTCCACGTGTCGTGAGGCGCAGCGCGGGTGCTCACCCATCGCCCACGGTGCGCAAGTCAGGAAAGTGGGCCCGGTGGCGCGCTCGCGGCGTGCCTCCCGGGTCCGTGTTCCTGATCTGTCACCTGCCGGCGCTGTGCTGGGGCGGAGGCCGCGGCGGGCCGCGGGTGCGCCGCGGCCGGCGCCGGGCTGTGCCGCGGCCAGGGCTGGTGCCGGAGCCGGGAGGCGCGGGTCGGGGTCGGCTGGTCGGCGCGCGTCGTCGATGGGGGTGAGGCGGGCGCGGTGCGGCCGTCGTCATGGGTGGCCGATTCAGGAACGCGAGCGGCCGGCGGTGCCGCGGCGTCCCTCCCGGTGTCGTGTTCCTGACCCGTCGTCCGCGGCGCGGCGCGGGCTGGGCAGGTCAGCGCAAGTCGGGAGGTGGGGACGTGGTGGGCCCGGCGCGTCCGTCGCCATGGTGTGGCGAAATCAGGAATGCGAGCCCGTTGGTGGCTCCGCAGCGCTCCTCGCGATGCCCGCTTCCTGACTTGTCGCCGGCGGCGGCAGCAGCGGCTACCGCGCGGGGACGTCGGTTCAGGAAAGCGGGTCGGGTGGCGGGTCCGTGGCGTCCCTCCCGGCGTCCGGTTCCTGATTCGTCGTCCGCCAGCCGTCGGGAGGTGCGGCGTGCGCCCGGTACGTCGTGGACGCGCAGGGCGCGGTACGTCTCGTCGCCGGAGGCGGACAACTCAGGAGAACAGGTAGGGTGGCGGGCCTGTGGCGTCCCTCCCGGCGTCGTTTTCCTGAATTGTCTGCCTGGCAGCTGCTGGCTCCCGGAATCCGCGCGCGACGGCCGTACCACGGGCAGCGCCAATGGACCGCGCGACGCCGCCGGGCAGCGCCACCGGGCCGCGCGACGCCGCCGCTACGCGTCCGCGCCGGTGATGCGGTCCCGCACCTTGCGCCGGAGCACCTTGCCGATCATCGAGCGGGGCAGGTCCTCGACCACCACGACGCGACGCGGCACCTTGTACGGGGCGAGGTGCTCCCGGGCGTACTCACGGAGCGCGTCGGCCGAGAACGTGGCGGGGTCGGTGGGCACGACCGCCGCCACGACCTGCTCGTTGCCGCCCGTGGTGATGCCGACGACGGCGACCTCGCGGACCAGGGGGGAGCGGATGAGCGTGTCCTCGACCTCGGACGGCGAGACGTTGAAGCCGCCCGTGATGATGAGTTCCTTGAGTCGGTCGACGATCGACACGAAGCCGTCCTCGTCGATCGAGACGATGTCACCCGTACGGAACCAGCCGTCGGCCGTGAACGCCTCGTCCGTGGCGTCTGCGCGCCCCCAGTAGCCCTGGAACACCTGCGGACCCTTGACGAGCAGCTCGCCCGGCTGCCCGACCGGGACGTCCTTCGAGGGGTCGTCCGGGTCGCCGACGCGGATGTCGGTCGACGGGAACGGGAGGCCGATCGTGCCGAGACGCCGAGCGTCGGAGACCGGGTTCGCCATGATGACGGGAGACGTCTCGGACAGGCCGTAGCCCTCGACCAGGACGCCGCCGGTCTTGGCCTCCCACGGCTCGATGACGGCCTGCGAGAGCGGCATGGCACCCGAGATGCCGATCTCGATGCCCCGCAGCGAGACCTTCTTGCCGGCGGCGTGCTCGAGTCGGGCGTAGATCGGCGGCACCGCGGGCAGGAACGTCGGCGGATGGCGCTTCATCGCGGCGAGCACGAGCTGCGGATCGAACGCGGGGAACAGCACGAGCCGCGACGCCATGCTCATCGCGAACGTCAGGCAGAGCGTCAGGCCGTAGGCGTGGAACATCGGCAGGATCGCGTAGACGACGCTGTCACCGGGCTTGATCTGGGGGATCCACGCCCGCGCCTGCGCCGCGTTCGCCAGGAGGTTCCGGTGCGTCAGGACCGCGCCCTTCGGGTTCCCCATCGTGCCGGACGTGTACTGGATGAGCGCCGTGTCGGTGGTCGCCGGGTGGGGGTGCCTCCGGGAGAGCCGGCGGCCATCGACGAGCGACTCCCAGCGCGTCGTCCCGCGGACCTTCGTCGTCAGCTTCGCACGGGACTCGCGCGCCTTCGCGACGGGGAGCGCGAGCGCCGCCCGGGTGGACCGGGGCATCGCACGCGTCATGTCGACCGAGACGATCGCGTCGAGCGCCAGGTCGATCGGGAAGTCCTGGAGCGTCGCCACCGCCTTGTCCCACGCGATCGCCACCTTGGCGCCGTGGTCCTCGAACTGGTGCCGGAGTTCCCGCGGCGTGTAGAGCGGGTTGTGCTCCACGACGATCGCGCCGAGCCGGAGCACCGCGTAGAACGCGACGACGTGCTGCGGACAGTTCGGCAGGACGATGGCGACGCGGTCGCCCGCTCCGACCCCGAGCTGCTGCAGTCCGTGGGCCGCGCGCTCGATCTGCGCCTGCAGTTCCCGGTAGGTCGTCGTCGCGCCGAAGAACTCGAGGGCGACGTTGCGCGGGTAGCGGGCCGCGGAGCCCTCGACGAGGTCGAGCAACGACCCGGTGGGCTCGTCGATGTCGAACGGGACTCCAGGGGCGTAGCTGCGCTGCCAAGGCCGTGGCGTGTCGGTGCTCACCCGTTCACCCTAGAGGCGGCCCGATGCCCGCGCTCAGGCGACTCCCCGGCGTGCGAGGGACGATCCCTGCATGGTTTCCCTGGCCACGGCGATGCGCGATCGCCTCAACGCCACGTTCACGGGCAGCGCCACCGAGCGGCCCCAGTGGATCGGCGATCTCGAGCACGGCACCGACGAGGGCTTCTTCGGCCCCGACGCCGCGACGTGGGCGGTGCACGGCGGCATGTCCACCATCGTCGCGGGCGTGCGGGCGCTCCTCGTGCAGGCGCTGCACCCCGGGGCGCTCGCCGGGGTCGCCGACCACTCCCGCTACCGCGAGGACCCCTTCGGCCGGCTCGCGGGCACCATCCGCTGGATCTACACCGTCTCGCACGGCGACACCGCGACGGCGACGGCCGCGAGCGAGTGGGTCCTCCGGCTGCACGAGCGGGTCCGGGGCGAGTTCACGGACGCCCACGGCGTCACGCGCCCCTACAGCGCGAACGACCCGGACCTCCTCCGCTGGGTGCACCTGGCGTTCGCGGACTCGTTCCTGCGGACGGCCGAGCTCTGGGGCGAGCGCATCCCCGGCGGCGCCGACGCCTACGTGCGCGAGTGGGCGACGGCAGGGCGACTCATGCGCGTGGACGGGCCGCCGGAGTCCGACGAGGAACTGCGCGCCCAGCTCGACGGGTACCTCGACCGCGGGGACCTCGCCGTCACGGACCGCACGCACGAGGTCGTCTCGTTCATCCGGAACCCGCCCCTGTCCCGGATGCTCCGGCCCGGGTACCGCGTGCTGTTCGACGGCGCGGTGGCGTCGCTCGACCCGCGGCACCGGAAGCTCCTCGGCCTCCGGGCGCCGGGCGTCGGACCGCTGCCCGCACCGGCGATCGCCTCGACGCGGCTCGTGCTCGACGGCATCGGCAGGGTGCTCGGTGGGCGGAGCGGTACCGAGCGGGTCGCCCTGGCACGCATCGACCGGCTCCGCGCGGAACAGCAGGCGGCCTGACGGACGTGGGCCGCGCCTCCCGACCGGACGGCCTGGAGGCGCGCGTCGGCCTGACGGACGCGGGCCGCGCCTCCCGACCGGACGGCCTGGAGGCGCGGCCCACGACCGCGACGGACGCTCAGAACCCGGAGGGGTACCGGGGCGTGTAGGGCTCCTCGAGCCGGGCGATCTCGTCTGTGGTGAGTTCGAGCTCCACGCCCGCGACGGCGTCGTCGATGTGGTGTTCCTTGGTCGCACCGATGATCGGGGCCGTGATCGAGGACTTGCCGGCCACCCAGGCGAGCGCGACCTGCGCCATGGTGACCCCGCGCTCCGACGCGATCGCGGCGACCGCGTCGACGATCGCCTTGTTCGACTCCTCGCCCTGCTTGTAGAGCGTCTTGCCGAACTCGTCCGTGCCCTCGCGCTTCGTGCCGCCCTCACCCCAGGGGCGGGTGACCTTGCCGCGGGCCAGGGGGCTCCACGGGATCACGCCGACGCCGGTGGCCTCGCAGAAGGGGAGCATCTCGCGCTCCTCCTCGCGCTCGAGCAGGTTCACCTGGTCCTGCATCGACACGAACTTCGTCCAGCCGTGCCGCTCGGCGACGTGCTGCATCTCGGCGAACTGCCACGCCCACATGCTCGAGGCGCCGATGTACCGTGCCTTGCCGGACTTGACGACGTCGTGCAGGGCCTCCATCGTCTCCTCGATCGGCGTGTTCGGGTCGAAGCGGTGGATCTGGTAGAGGTCGACGTAGTCGGTGCCGAGCCGCTGCAGCGAGGCGTCGATCTCGTGCATGATCGACACCCGGCTCAGGCCGGCGCCGTTGCGGCCCTCGCGCATGCGGTTGAACACCTTGGTGGCGATCACGACCTCCTCGCGCGGAGCGAGCTCCTTGAGGACGGTGCCCGTGATCTCCTCGCTCGATCCGAGGGAGTACACGTTCGCGGTGTCGAACGTCGTGATGCCCGCTTCGTACGCGCGGCGGATGAACGGGCGGGCGTCATCGAGGCCGACGCTCCACTCGTGCGAACCCCTGCCGGGGTCCCCGTAGCTCATCATGCCGAGCACGACGGCGCTGATCTCGAGTCCCGAGTTGCCCAGTCGGACGGTCTTCATGCGGTGATCCTCTCGTCGCGGCCGGTGACGGCGAGCAGCCGCGTCTGCAGCGGGGCGTCGTCGTCGACCTGGATTGGTGCGTCGTAGAGACCGCTCGCGGCGAGCGAGTCGATCTGGGGTTCGAAGACGGTCCACACGGCCTGGACGAGTTCGAGCGGCAGGTGCTCGTCCGAACCCGTGGCGCGGGCGAGGTCCCACGTGTGGATCGTGATGTCGGAGGTCTGCTCGGCGAGGTACTCCGCGGCGGGCACCGTGTCCGTCGCCAGGTGTACGGGGGTGTCGTCGGGCGCGTTCCGCCAGGCCTCCGTCGCGGCGGCGGAGAACCGGGTCCACGCGGCGACGAGGTCCCCGCCGATCGGCTCGAGCTCGTCGTGCGCCTGTTCGTGGTCGTGGCCGGCGAGCAGGTGTGGGATCCACCGCTGCTCGTCGATGACGTGGGTGACGAGGTCGCGCGTCGACCACTCCGTGTCGGGCGTCGGCGCGTCCCAGTCGGTGACCTGCTCGAGGCGACGGCCGAACTCGGCCGCCGCGAGCGCCTGCAGGGTGATCCAGTCGAAGGCCATGGTCGGGCTCCTGTCTCGGGTCCTGGTGCGGGATGCGCTGCCTGCGGGGCAACGTGCCCGGCGGGCGGCGTGTCCCCGCGGTCTCGGCCCGGGCGCGTCCTGCTGGTCGGGCGTCACCACGCTACTCGTGCAGTGGGTGCGGTGGGTGGCGGGGTGCGGTGGGTGTGCGCGGATGCGGTGGCGTCGGTGGTTCGCCGTGGGCGCCGGCGAGCCGGGGCGCTGGTGCGCTGGTGCGCTGGCGCGCTGGCGCGCTGGTGCGCTCGCGCGCTGGTGCGCTCGCGCGCTGGTGCGCTGGTGCGCTGGTGCGCTGGTGTGCTCGTGCGCGCCTCGCACGCGCGTGCGCGACGCGGGCCGTCGGCCATGTCGCGTCGACAGATCAGGAACACGCGGTCGGGAGGGACGGGTCAGGGCTGCCGCGGACCTCCTGTCCTGCGTTGTCACCAGGCTGCCCGCGCGCCGGTGGGGGAGGGCCGCGGGGTGCCGCCGACGGTTCGGAGGAGGTGCAGCGTGTGCGCGCGGGTGGGCGGCGGTGCAGCGAGAGCGTGTCCAGCAGATCCCCGTCCGGTCGACGACTCAGGAATCCTCGGCCGGGAGGGGCGTGGCGGCTCCGTCTCCTGCCTGCCGTCCTGAGTTGTCGGCGGCGGAGCGGGGCCCGCATCCGCGGCGGGATGGGAGCGGCGCCCGCGTCGCGTCGACGGTCCAGGCGTGCGCTGCTTGGAGGGACGCAGCAGGGCCGCCGCGAGCCTCCCGTCCTGCACGGACCCGGACCTGGACCCGGAACGGATCCGGACCCGGACCCGGAACGGACCCGGACCCCCAACCCGGCCCGGACCCGGACCCGGACGCGGCGGAGCCCCGGCGCGCGCACGCGTCGGGGCTCCGTGTCCCGGTGGGCCGGCGGCCCCGAGGGAGGTGACTCAGGCCGCCTGGAGGACGAGCTGGATGTCGAGGGTGATCGTGACGTCGTTGCCGAGGGTGAACCCGCCGGCCTCGAGCGCCGCGTTCCAGTTCACGCCGAACTCGGTGCGGTCGATCTTCGTGGTGGCCTCGGCGCCGAGCTTGGTCTGGCCGTAGCCGTCGGTGGTGATGCCGCCGAGCTCGGTCTTCAGCGTGACGGGCTTGGTGACGCCGCGGAGGGTGAGCTCGCCGTGGATGAGGAGGTCGTCGCCGTGCTCCCGGATGCCCGTCGAGCGGAACACCATCTGCGGGTGCTCGTCCGCGGCGAAGAAGTCGCTCGTCGCGAGGTGCTGGTCGCGGGCCTCCTGGCCGGTCTTGACGCTGGCGATGTCGATGGTCGCCTCGACGGTCGACTCGAGCGGGTTCTCGGCGGTGACGGCGGTCACGTCGAAGGTCTGGAACGTGCCCTTGACCTTGCTGATGGCGAGGTGGCGGACGGAGAAGCTGACCTCGGAGTGGGTCGGGTCGAGCTTCCAGGTGCCGGCGATGTAGCCGGGGATGGCGGCGGCGGTGATGGCCATGGAGTTCTCCTCGTGGTGCTGGGACGTTCGTCGCGGCCCGGTGACCGCTGGTCGATGCAAGCGCATCGGTCGGCAGTCTAACCCGGGATCGCCGAAAAAGGTTGTAGCGACTACTAAATGGTCGGGACGGGCGTGTCGCCGTGCGACCCGACCGCGTGGATCAGGCCGGACGGGAGGTCGGGGAGACCGACTTCGACGCGTCGCGCTCCGCGATCGAGCCGATGGCGTCGTCGATGCGCTGCATCGCCTCGGCGTCGAGGGTCACCCCCGCCGCGACGACGTTGTCGACGACCTGCTGCGGCCGGGAGGCCCCGATGATGGCCGACGCGACGTTGTCGTTCTGCAGGACCCACGCGATCGACAGCTGCGCCATCGACAGGCCGAGGTCGTCCGCGATCGGCTGCAGGGCCTGGACGCGCTCGAGCACGTCGTCGCGCATCCAGCGCGAGATCATCTGCGCGCCGCCCTTCTCGTCCGTCGCGCGGGAGCCCTCGGGGAGCGGCTGACCCGGCTTGTACTTGCCCGTCAGCACACCCTGGGCGATCGGGGAGAACACGATCTGCGACAGCCCGAGCTGCTTCGAGGTCGGGATGACCTCGCCCTCGATGACGCGCCAGAGCATCGAGTACTGCGGCTGGTTCGCGATGAGCTGGAACCCGAGCTGCTGGGCGAGCTCGTGTCCGGCGCGGATCTGGTCCGCGGTCCACTCGGAGACACCGATGTAGAGCGCCTTGCCCTGCCGCACCACGTCGGCGAAGGCCTGCATGGTCTCCTCGAGGGGCGTCTCGTGGTCGTAACGGTGCGCCTGGTAGAGGTCGACGTAGTCGGTCTGGAGGCGCTGCAGCGAACCGTCGATCGACTCGAGGATGTGCTTGCGCGAGAGGCCGACGTCGTTGTGCCCCTTCGGGCCGGTCGGCCAGTACACCTTCGTGAAGACCTCGAGGGACTGTCGCCGCTCGCCCTTGAGCGCCTCGCCGAGGACGGTCTCGGCGGCCGTGTTCGCGTACGTGTCCGCCGTGTCGAACGTGGTGATGCCGGCGTCGAGGGCCGCGCGCACACACTGCGTCGCGACGTCGTTCTCGACCTGCGACCCGTGGGTGAGCCAGTTGCCGTAGGTGATCTCGGAGATCTTCAGTCCGCTGTTGCCGAGGTATCGGAATTCCATGCTCCGGACGCTACCGGAACGGTACCGATCCGGCGCTCGGGAGGGCGCCCCGGGCCTCCCGGCCGACCTGCCGGCGTGTGTCGGGGATGTGAACGTCGGGTGACGCGGCCCTGGCAATGGCCTGCACATGTCTGTACCCGGCCCAAACCGTCGCGGGGACCACCCTCGAATGGGTGTCATGACCCGAGCAACCACCCCCGTCCAGGGGCGACCCGTTCAGGGGACGGCGGACGTCCTCGTGGAGGCGGTGACCGGAGGCGTACCCGTCGTCCCACGGTCCCGTCCCCATGCGGTGCGCCTCCCGCCGGCCGTGCGTCGGCGCCCCCTGCCCTCGGTTCGTCGGCGCCTCCCGAAGGCCGCGGCCGTCCGGGAACTCGCGTCGTTCGGAGCGGTCGGTGGCGTGTCCTTCGTGGTCGACGTGGGCGTCTACAACCTGCTCCGCGCCACGGTGCTCGACGACAAGCCCGTCGGCGCCAAGATCGTCTCCGTCGCCGTCGCGACCCTCGTCGCGTGGCTCGGCAACCGGTTCCTGACGTTCCGGTCCCAGCGGACCGCGAACCGTCGAGAGACGGCTCGCGAAGGTGCCCTGTTCGTCCTGTCGAACCTCATCGGGCTCGGCATCGCGACCGGGTGCCTCTTCGTGTCCCACTACCTGCTCGGTTTCACCTCGACCCTCGCCGACAACGTCGCCGGCAACGGAGTCGGCCTCGTGCTCGGCACGATCTTCCGCTTCGTCGCCTACAAGGCAGTCGTTTTCCGCATCAAGGAGGCACCGGTTGATGAATGAGACAGCAGTCGCGGCGCTCGCGTCGATCTCGCGCATCACGGCGGCGGGCCCGCTGTTGAAGCCGAGTCACGACGCGCCCGCGACCGACACCCCGAACCGCGGCACCACATCCGTGCCGACCGGCGGTTCCGGGTCCACCCACCACGCGGTGTGGAGCCTGGGGGAGTGGATCGGGTACTCGGCGCTCATCGCCGTGTCGATCCTCCTGACCGTGGTGGCGCTGTCGACCCTCTGGTGGATGCTGCACGCATGGCGGTCGCGCGAGGCGCTGCGGCAGACCAGCTTCAGCCAGAGCCCTCGTCCCGCGGCCCACCGGTTCACGCTCCTGGTGCCGGGGCGGCACGAACAGGACGTCATGGGCGAGACGCTCGACCAGCTCGCCCGGCAGGACCACCCCGATTTCGAGATCATCGCGATCGTCGGCGAGGACGACCCCGAGACCGACGCCGTCGTCCGGGCCGCCGCCCGACGCCACCCGGACCTCATCCGGGTCGTGGTCGACGACACCGCCCCGAAGAACAAGCCGAAGGCGATGAACCTCGCCCTGCAGCACGCGACCGGCGACGTCGTGGGCGTGTTCGACGCGGAGGACGAGGTGTACCCCCACCTGCTCACGCTCGTCGACTCCCGGTTCCAGGAGACCGGCGCCGACGTCGTGCAGGGCGGCGTGCAGCTCATGAACTTCCGGTCGAGCTGGTGGAGCCTGCGGAACGTCCTCGAGTACTACTTCTGGTTCCGGTCCCGCCTGCACTTCCACGCCGAGTCGAAGTTCATCCCCCTCGGCGGCAACACCGTGTTCGTCACGAAGGAACGTCTCGACTGGTCGAACGGCTGGGACGCCGGCTGCCTCGCCGAGGACTGCGAGCTCGGCGTGCGGCTCTCCGCCGACGGCGCCAAGGTGGTCGTCGCCTACAGCCCGGAGGCGGTCACCCGCGAGGAGACCCCGCCGACCTTCGCGTCCCTCCTCAAGCAGCGCACGCGCTGGAACCAGGGGTTCCTGCAGGTGCTCGGCAAGGGGGAGTGGAAGCAGCTCCCGAGCGCGAAGCAGCGGTTCTTCGCCCGGTACCTGCTCACCATGCCGTTCATCCAGGCGGCGACGGGGCTCCTCATCCCGCTGAGCGTCCTCATGATCGTGTTCGTCAAGGTGCCGACGGTCATCGCGCTCATCAGCTTCATCCCCGTCGCGCCCACCCTGATGCTCCTGGCCGTCGAGGTGGTCGGGCTCAACGAGTTCGGCCGCATCTACCAGGAGAAGGTCCGCATCCGCGACTACGTCAAGCTCGTCGTCGGCCTCGTGCCGTACCAGATCTTCCTCGCCGCCGCCGCCGTCCGGGCGGTCGTCCGGCACCTGCAGGGTCTCAACGCCTGGGAGAAGACCGAGCACACGAACCAGCACCGTCCCGCCGCCGTCCAGGGCTTCGCATCCGCGGTGACCCAGGACGTGGCGGCACCGACCAGCTCGCACGGCGTCCTGGCGATGGCCGGCGCGGACACCACCCGAGGAGGCGACCGATGACCGCGAGCGCGACACACACCCCGGCGGCCGGCAACATCGGGACCGGTCGTGCCCTCCGTGACCAGTCGCTCATCGCGACGTGGGTCGCCCGGCACGGCGCGAGTCTCGTCTGGGTCGCCCCACTCCTGGCGATCACCGCGGTGGTGCAGGCCTGGAACATGACCGGGACCCCGCAGCGCATCGACGACGAGGGCACCTACACGGCGCAGGCCTGGGCCATCGGCCACCTCGGCGAACTGACGCACTACACGTACTGGTACGACCACCCGCCGCTCGGCTGGATCCAGATCGCCGGGTACACGCAGCTGACCGGCGCGTGGCTGCGCTACCCGTACGCGGTCGACGCGGCCCGCGAGGCCATGGTGTTCTTCGCCGTGGTGTCCGCCGCGCTCCTGTTCGTCCTCGGACGCAAGCTCGGGCTGTCGCGGGCGGGCGCCACCGTCGCCGGGCTGCTCTTCGCGCTGTCCCCGCTCGCCGTGCAGTACCACCGCACGGTGTACATCGACAACGTCGCGACGCCGTGGCTCATCGCCGCGTTCGTGTTCGCCCTGAGCCGACGACAGCAGCTCGCCGGCTTCACCGCGGCGGCCGCGTGCCTCGGGGTCGCGGTGCTGAGCAAGGAGACCTACCTGCTCGCGTTGCCGTTCGTCGCCTGGATCGCGATCCGCCGCGCCGACCCCTCGACGCGGCGGTACGCACTGAGCGTCGCCGGCGCCGTGCTCGCCATCATCGGCGGCGGGTACATCATGCTCGCCGCGGTCAAGGGCGAACTCCTGCCGCGCTCCGGTCAGGTCAGCCTGCTCGACGGCATCACGTACCAGCTCGGCTCCAGGAACGCGAGCGGATCGATCTTCGACCCGTCGAGCCTGGCGTCGAAGGCGGTGTCCCAGTGGTGGGACCTCGACCCCGTGTTCATCGTGTTCGGCTCGGCCGCAGCGATCGTCGGGCTGTTCCTGCGCCGGGTCCGACCGATCGCCGCGCTCCTGGTGTTCCTGCTCGCGATGATGTTCCGACCGAACGGCTACCTGCCGGTCCCGTACGTCATCATGCTCATCCCGATCGGTGCGGTCCTCGTGGCGTACACCGCCGAGCGTGCGGTGATCGCCGTCATGGGTCTGGGACGCCGTCGGGTCCGCGCTCGTCGGGCGGTCGGGCTCACCTGGCTCGTCGCGTGCGCCGCCGCCCTCGTGGTGGCCGTCCCGCTGTGGACCGTGCAGCTCCGCGGGTTCTTCCTCGCCGACCTGGACAAGCCGATGCAGCAGGCCGAGAACTGGGTCGGCGGCAACGTGCCGAAGAGCTCGCGGCTGCTCGTCGACGACGCGATGTGGGTGGACCTCGTCCACGACGGCTTCGCCCGCGACAACGTCATCTGGTACTACAAGCTCGACACCGACGGCGCGGTCGAGCGGCAGTCGCCAGACGGGTGGCGCGACTCGGACTACGTCGTCACGACGGACTCGATGCGCACCGGCGGCACGAGCTCGAAGGACGTCCACGCCGCCATCGCGAACTCGAGCATCGTCGCCTCGTTCGGCACCGGCGACCAAGAGGTCGACGTGCGCCGCATCCACTCCGAGGGCCACACTGCAGCACGGACGGAGATCACCCGCGCCGCGGACGTCCGGAAGACGCTCGGCACGCAGCTCGCGCGGAACCCGGGCCTGCACGCCACCGACGAGGCCGCGAGTCAGCTGCGCGCGGGCCAGGTCGACCAACGGGCGATCCTCGTGCTCGGTCAGCTGCTCGCCGCGCAGACCGTGCGCCTCGACACGTTCACGCCGCTCCCCGGCGAGACCGGCCAGACCTTCCGCCGACTCGTCGTCCACGGCACCTCGACCGCTGCCACCGTGCGCATGCAGAAGACGCTGCAGGCCATGACCGGCACGTTCCAACCGAAGCGCGTCCTGCGTTCCGGTGACACCCTGACGATCACCTTCTCGGCGATCGACCCGGCGACCACGGTCGTCACCTCGACGCCGTGACGGTGCGGGGGCGTCCCTGGCCCCCGCACCACCACGACGCCGACAACCGACGCGGACCCGATTCCGCAGGAGGAGCCCTCATGTCCACCCGAACCACCACGACGCCCACCCGAACGCTCCGCGCCCGGCGCCTCACCATCGCCGGCGCCGTCGCCGGTGTCGTCGTCGCCGCCACCGTCGGCGTCGGCGCCCCCGCGAACGCCGCCGCCCAGCCCGACGGCTGGCTCCGCGTCGGACACCTGTCGCCCGACACGAAGGGGGTCGACGTGCAGCTGTCGAACCTGTCCGGCGGGGCCAAGGTGTTCGAGCTCGACGACGTCGAGTACGGCCAGGTGAGCCCCTACAAGGAGCTCCCCGCCGGGACGTACGTGCTGTCGATGCGGGCGGCGGACTCGCCGGACTCGACGCCGGTGATCTCCACCGACGTCACCGTCAAGGCCGGCTCGCCGACCACCGTCGTCGCCTACGGGAAGAACAAGCGGCTGCGCACCACGGCGTTCGCCGACGACCTCACGAAGCCGGGGGACGGCCAGGCGCGACTCCGACTCGTGCAGGCCGCGACGAACGCCAAGGAGATCGACGTGAAGACCTCCACCGGCACGACGGTCGCCCAGGACGCCCGGTTCGGCACCGCGACGCAGTACGCCACCGTCGACGCCGGCAAGTGGACCCTGAACGTGTCCGGCGGAGGCCAGCGGGGAACGGCCTCGGTCGACCTCGGCAGCGGCACCGTCTCGACGCTGTTCGTCCTCGACAACAGCGCCGGCAAGCTCACGGTGGTGCCCGTCGTCGACAGCGCCGCGACGGCCTCGGCCCCGGTCGGCGGGGTCCAGACCGGTGGGGGTGGCACCGCCGCCGAGGGGCCGTTCACGCGCTTCGAACACGCGGTGATCCGGTTCCTCCACGGGCTGGCCCACTGACCGCATGACGAGGAGACAGTGGATGACCTCGGCCCTCGTGGCCGTCGTCGCGGTCGCGTTGACCATCGGCATCGCGATCGTCGCGACGGCCCCGGGCCGATCGACGGACACCGAGCGGGCGGCGCAACCGGCCTCCACCGCAACGTCCGGCTCGGCCCCGGGCGGACGGCGATCGGCCGCGACGCTCCGCGAGGACTTCCTCGACCGGTACGTGCGGGGCGGCCGCGTCGTCCGGACCGACCAGGGCGGCGACACCGTGAGCGAGGGGCAGGCGTACGGCATGCTCGTCGCGCTCGCATCGGGTGACCAGCGGCGGTTCCGCAGCATCTGGTCGTGGACGAGGCAGCACCTCCAGGGCGACGACCACCTGCTCGCCTGGCGGTGGACGACGGAGGGCGGGACCGCGGACGAGCAGTCGGCGAGCGACGCCGACCTCGACGCCGCACGCGCCCTCGTGCTCGCCGGCGAGCGGTTCGACCGGCCGTCGTACACGACCGCCGGGAAGCAGATGGCGTCGGCGATCCTCGATCGCGAGACCGCCCAGACCGACGCCGGGCGGATCCTCCTGCCCGGCCCGTGGGCCGCGACGGGCCAGCCGTACGCCTACGACGCGTCGTACGCGTCACCCGTCGCGTTCGCGGTCCTCGCGAAGGCGACCGGCGACCCGCGATGGGAGCAGCTCGAACGCGGCTCGCACGCCGTCACCGGGACGATCCTGGCGAACGCGGCGTTGCCGAGCGACTGGTCGCAGGTCCACCAGGACGGCACCGTCGACCCCATGCCGTCCGCGAACGGCACCGGCGGCCCCGTGGTCTACGGGTGGGACGCGATGCGCATGCCGCTCCGGTACGCCGAGTCGTGCACCGCGTCGGACCGGGCGCTCGCCGGCTCGATCGCACCGACCCTCCAGCGGAACACCCAGCTCGCCGCGCAGCTCGACCTCGGCGGCACCGCGGTCACCGACTCGACGAGCGCGCTCGCCTACGCGGCTCGCGCCGCCAGCGAGCAGGCCACCGGGTCGACCACCGCGGCGTCGCGCGACCTGCTCCGCGCCGACCGCACCGCGGCCACGACGCACACGTACTACGGCGACGCGTGGGCCGCGCTCGGCGCGACGATGCTCACCTCCGACGTCCTCGGCGGCTGCGCGACGAGCTCGGGCGGTGCGTCGTGATCCGCCTGCCCCGTTGGATGTGGGTGACCGGCGCCGCCGCGCTCGTGGTGGTCGGTGGGAGTGCCGGGGTCGCCACCGCGGTGGCGGCCGGCCGGGAGGCTCCGAGCGCCACCGGTACGTCGGCTGCGGCGGGCGCGCACGCCGCGGGTGCCTCCGGTGCGCCGCGGTCGTCCGGGGCTGGCGCTCACGCTGGCGGTGCCAACTCGTCCGGGTCGTCGCGCTCGTCCGGCGGCGGTGGGACCAACGCGGCCCCGGGCCTCCAGGACCCGACCGCGAACCGCGCCCCCACGACCGCGGCAGACGCGACACCGACGCGGGTCGAGGTCCCGTCCATCGGTGTCGACGCATCGCTCGAGCACCTGCACAAGGACGCCAGCGGCGCGCTGCAACCGCCGACCCAGTGGATGGACGCGGGGTGGTTCAGCGACGGCGTCGTCCCCGGGCACACCGGACCGGCCGTCATCGCGGGGCACGTCGACTCGATCACGAGCGCAGCCGTGTTCTTCAAGCTCGACGAACTCGCTCCCGGAGACGACATCGCGGTCGGCATGTCGGACGGCACCACGATCCACTTCACGGTCACCGGCACCGAACGAGCGCCGAAGACCGCGTTCCCGACGAACGACGTCTACGGCCCCACCCCGACGCCCGAGCTGCGGCTCATCACCTGCGACGGCGCGTTCGACCGCGCGACCGGCCACTACGTCGACAACCTGATCGTGTTCGCAGACCTCGCGAACGACTGAGCGGTGCGTGAACGGTATCGTCCGTTCGTGCCCACCGAGGAGACATCACGCATGAACGACGCCCTCGTCGTCATCCCCACGTACAACGAGAAGGACAACGTGCGGGCCATCGTCGCGCGCACGCTGCGGGCATCGGACCGTGTCGACGTCCTCGTCGTGGACGACAACTCGCCCGACGGCACCGGCGCCATCGCCGACGAGCTCGCCGCTGCGGACCCGCGAGTGCGGGTGCTGCACCGGTCCGAGAAGAACGGTCTCGGCGGCGCCTACCTCGCCGGCTTCGCCTGGGGGCTCGAGCGCGGGTACGAGCGGCTCGTGGAGATGGACGCCGACGGCTCGCACCACCCCGAGTACCTGCCGCACATGCTCGAGCTGTCCGAGACGAACGACCTCGTGCTCGGCTCCCGCTGGGTCCCCGGCGGCGAGGTCGAGAACTGGCCTTGGCACCGGTCGCTGCTCTCGCGCGGTGGCAACCTGTACTCCCGCCTCGCCCTCGGCATCGCGGTGCACGACGCCACCGGCGGGTTCCGCGTGTTCACCGCCCCCGCGCTCCGGCGCATCGACCTGACCGGGATCGCGTCGCGCGGGTACTGCTTCCAGGTCGACCTGTGCTGGCGTGCGCTCGAAGCCGGGCTCCGCGTCGTCGAGACGCCCATCACGTTCACCGAGCGCGAGTTCGGCGTGTCCAAGATGAGCGGGAACATCGTGCGCGAGTCGCTCACCCTCGTGACGAAGTGGGGCGTCGACCGCAGGATCCGCGAGGTGAAGTCGCTCGTGCTGCACCGGCGGCGGCTGCCGTCGGTGCGCGCGAACGCGCACGTCGCGGCGTAGCTCTCGCCCGCGCGCGGCGGAGGTCGGGCGCGCGGGGGGCGTGGCTCGGGCGCGGCGCGGCGCCGCCCCGCTCACCGTCGCCCTCCTCTGGCGAGAATTCAGGAGGACCGGTGCCCGCGCCTCCCGGCCGTCGCCATGGCGTTTGGAGCTTCCTGCGTTGTCGACGCGAGCGAGGACGGCGTGGGACGCCGGTCGGGCCCGCCGAGCGTGGGCACCGTGCCAGCGTCCCCCTCCTCTGGTGACGATGCAGGAGGACCGGTGCCGGGCCTCCCGGGCGTCGCCATGGCGTGCGCCGCTTCCTGCGCTCTCGACGTGAGCGGGCGCGGTCCCACTGTCGGTCCGGGCCGCGGGCGGTCGATCGGGATCCGGGGCCGCCGGCGCGCGAGACGCGACAACTCAGGAGGATCGGTCGCGCGCTCCGCCGCGTTCCCGTGGGCTCGTGGGTTCTCCTGCGTTGTAGACGTGGACGTGGACGTGGACGTGCGGGCGATCCCGCGGCGTCCGCGCGCACCTGGTGGTGCACGCGAGATCCTCCGTCCTCCGTCCTCCGTCCTCCGTCCTCCGTCCTCCGTCCTCCGTCCTCCGTCCTCCGTCCTCCGTCCTCCGTCCTCCGTCCTCCGTCCTCCGTCCTCCGTCCTCCGTCCTCCGTCCTCCGTCCTCCGTCCTCCGTCCTCC
>NZ_QKTT01000024.1:0-30652 GCF_003234555.1 Curtobacterium sp. MCBD17_019
GAGAGGGAAACGCCCGGTCACATTCCGAACCCGGAAGCTAAGCCTCTCAGCGCCGATGGTACTGCAAGGGGGACCTTGTGGGAGAGTAGGACACCGCCGGACTCAACGTCAAGATGTGGCCATCGGCCCTCCATCGGACTCCTGGGACTCGTTCCCCGGATGCCGATAGGGCCGGTGGCCATTTCTGTTTAACCCGGTGCGCCGTCGCGCCATGTGTGCGGATCCATCCGGCACGTGGTGGACTGAGCGTGGACAACGACACAGTGAACCGTCTCCGGTAAGACCTCCGGATGAACGTACGAGGAGCCATGGTGGCCGACAGCCCCGAAGACGAAGCCCGCGACGACCGGCGCAACCGACGCGACGGATCCTCCCGCTCGAGCAGTGGTCGAGCAGGTGACGGTTCCACCGGGGCACCCGGTTCTGGCGCTGGTCCTCGAGCAGGGGCTGACGGTCGGCGCGGTCGATCGGGTGACGACCGGGGCGCCGCATCGTGGCGTGATGCCGGACACCGGCGGGAGAACGGTGAGCGGCGTGACGTCGTGCGCCCCGACGGTGATCGTGGTCCCCGAGGAGGCCGGAGCGCTGAGCGCGGCGGGTACGTGCGGGGACCCCGGGAGTTCGAGCGTCGCGACGATCGGGGAGGCAGTTCGTACCGAGGGGGACCGCGAGACGGCAACGGCCGCGGTGTCGAGGGTGGACCTCGAGGATCCGGCCGTGCCGACGGTGATCGTCCTGGGCGCCTGCAACGTCCTTCCGAGGGGGAGCGTCCGCGCCGCGACGGGCGGGACTTCCGGGCGAACGGCACCCGTACGGACCGCCAGGGATGGCGCGACGACCGCGGGCGCGGACAAGGCGGTGCGAGGCCCGATCATGGCGGCGTCGGTCGGGGTGCGGCGGGGCGAGATGGTGGCCGGGCCTCCCGTCCGGCAGACGGCGGTCGCCGTCCGTACGGCGACGACCGCACACGCTCCGGCGACGACCGACGTGCCCGGAGCGACGAAGGCAGGCGGTTCGGCGACGATCGCCGGACGCGCGGTGACGACCGCCGACCGTACGGCGACGACCGGCGTGAACGGCGCGATGACCGCGGACCTGCCGGGGCCGGCCGTCGTGCTGGTTCCGATGGCGGCCGTTCGGGCGGAGCCAGCCGCGGGCAGGGTCCGCGCGACGGTCGACCGTACGGCGATCGTGACGACCGGGCGCGCGGCCAGGACGGGCGGGTCGGGGGTCGCGAGCGTGCGCGCTTCGGTGACGGCTCCCGGTCTGCAGGTGCTCGCTTCGGTGAGGGGTCGCGGGACGCCTTCGTCGACCGCGATCCGTTCGGTACTCGGTCCATCCGTCCGCGTCACGACGACCCGGACGTTCCCGAGGGCATCCAGCCCCGTGATCTCGACATCCAGGCGCGCGCCGAGCTGAAGACGCTGAGCAAGGACAACTCGGACTGGGTCGCGAAGCACCTCGTGGCCGCAGCACTCCTCATCGACGACGACCCGGAACTCGCGCACGCGCACGCGGTCAGCGCCGGACGTCGGGCTGGACGCGTCGCCGTGGTCCGCGAGACCCTGGCGATCACGTCCTACCGACTGGGTGACTTCGCGTCTGCTCTCCGGGAACTCCGGACCTACCGCCGTATCTCGGGGCGCAACGACCAGCTTCCGATGATGGTCGACTGCGAGCGCGGACTCGGCCGTCCGGAGCGCGCACTCGAGCTGGGACGGTCCGTCGACCGTGCGGCACTCGACGTGCCCGTGCAGGTGGAACTCGCGATCGCGATGTCCGGAGCCCGGCTCGACCTCGGGAATCCCACAGCGGCGCTTGCCGAGTTGGAGATTCCACAGCTGGACCCGGCGACGGCCTACAGCTGGTCGCCGTCGCTCTACAGTGCTTACGCGGCGACGCTCGAAGAGCTCGGCCGCCAAGACGAGGCCGACGAATGGTGGGCCCGTGTCGATCGTGCTACCGCGGCGCTCGCCGAGGCTGCTGATGAGGATGCTTGGGAGACGGTGGATGTGGTCGAGGAAGCGATCGACGGAGCGGACGACGAGCTTGCCCCCGTCGACTCCGGGCGAGCCGATGGCAGTGGGAGCGACGACGGGGAAGCACCCAGCGACGGACTCGTCGAGCGCGGAGACGGCGTCACCGGTGACGACGGCATCGACGAAGGGCCCGACGTCGCCGGCGTCATCGAGTCGGATGACATCGACGACGAAGCGTTCGAGATCGACGAAGCCGACCCGATCGACGTCGACGGATCCGGAGCAGACCGCTGATCGGTCCGGATCGAAACCGATCGCGGGCGCGGTCGATGTGCGCGACGATGGGTCCGGATCGGCGCGCACCGACTCGGCTGACGCAGCTCGTCCGCCCTTGGACGGCATCGACCTCGTCCTGACGGACCTCGACGGGGTCGTGTACCGCGGCTCCGCGGCGATCCCGCACGCGGTCGAGGCACTCACCGCGGCGTCGGCCACGGCCCGCGTCGGCTACATCACGAACAACGCGTCCCGGCGCCCGGCTGACGTCGCCGAGCACCTGCGTGGCTATGGCCTCGAGGTCGGAGCGGACGACGTCGTCACCTCGTCGCAGGCGGGCGTCCGGCTCCTGTCGACGCTCGTGCCAGCGGGGGCGACGATCCTCGTCATCGGTGGAGTCGGGTTGACGAGCATCGTCGAGGCCGGGGGCTTCCGGGTGACGGACTCCGCCGACGACGAGCCAGCGGCCGTGATCCAGGGGTTCTCACCGGATCTCGGGTGGCGACAACTCGCCGAGGCGTCGTTCGCCCTGGCCCGGGACATCCCCTGGGTGGCGACGAACATGGACTGGTCGATCCCGGTCGAGCGCGGCATCGCCCCGGGCAACGGCACACTCGTGGCGGCGGTGCACAACGCGGTGGGACGCATGCCCGTCGTCGCGGGCAAGCCAGAACGGGCGATCTTCGAGACGGCGGTCGAGCGGTTCGGGGGAACGCAGCGACTGTTCATCGGCGACCGGCTCGACACGGACATCAAGGGTGCCAACGACGCCGGTATCCCGAGCGTGCTCGTGCTCACCGGTATCGACCAAGCGAAGCAGGTCCTCGCCGCGGATGAGCGATCGCGGCCGACGTGGGTCCTCGGCGACCTCCGCGGTCTCGCCGAGCCGTACCCGGTGACGCACCGCGAAACCGACCGCGACGGAGCGCGGATCGTGCGGGTCGGTGGGGCACGCGTGAGGATGCAGGCACACGTCGTTCGCGTGGAGGAGCGCGGCGACGACTCCCTCGACCTCCTGCGGGCAGGGGCGACTGCGATCTGGGAATCGGGGCTCGCGATCTACGGTCTCGACGTCGATCCGGCGCTGTACGGCGGCGAGTAGCCTGGACCGTATGGGTGAGCACGACGAGACCGGAGGGGACGCATTGATCTCCCGAGTCCGGCTCATCGAGGACCAGCCGCTCCCCGAGCGCGCCGACGCCTTCGCGCAGCTCCATGACGAGCTCCGCACGCGTCTCGAGGGTGGCAGCGCGAGTGCGTGACGGGCGGCCCGCCGCGGGTGCTCGGACCGCTGGTGACGCCGATGCCGGTGTGCACGCTGGTTCTGGTTCTGGTTCTGGTTCTGGTTCTGGTTCTGGTTCTGGTTCTGGTTCTGGTTCTGGTTCCGGTGCTGCTCCCGGTGCCGTGGAGCGTTCGGTGCGGCTCGACGCGCTGCTCGCCGAGCGGGGACTCGTGCGGTCCCGGACCGCCGCCGTGAAGCTGGTGCAGGCGGGGCGGGTCGCGGTCGACGGCATCACGGCGGTGAAGCCGTCGTCGCCGGTGCGCCCCGACGCCACGCTCGCGGTCGAACCGGACGACGACTGGGTGTCGCGGGCGGCGCACAAGCTGGTCGCGGCGCTCGACGCCTTCGAGGTGGACCCGGCGGGCAGGGTGGCGCTCGACGTCGGGGCATCGACCGGCGGCTTCACGCAGGTGCTCCTCGAGCGAGGAGCGTCCCGGGTCATCGCGCTCGACGTCGGTCACGGGCAGCTCGACCCCCGCGTGGCGTCGGACCGCCGCGTCGTTGTCGTCGAGGGGATGAACGCCAGGAACCTCGAGCCCGATGGCTTCCGTGCCCTGGATCCCCGGGCCGCGGCCACGAGTCTGGTCGTCGCCGACCTGTCGTTCATCAGCCTGCGACTCGTGCTCCCGGCGCTGGCCGACGCGGTCCCGGCCGACGAACACGTCCTGCTCGTGAAACCGCAGTTCGAGGTGGGGCGGTCGGGCATCCGTGAGGGCATCGTCCACGATCCTGACCTCCGCGACGACGCCGTCATGAACGTGCTCTGGACCGCGCACGACCTGGGGTTCGGCGTAGCGGGCGTCATGGCGTCGCCGATCCTCGGTACGCACGGGAACCACGAGTTCCTCGTGCACCTGGTGCGGGGCGGCGGGACACAGCCCACGGAGTGGCGATCCCGGGTGACGGCGCTCGCAGCGAACGCCGTGCGGGGCACGACGTCCGTGCGGGGCACGGCGTCCGTGCGGGGCACGACGTCCGCGCGGGATCGAACGGGTACGGACAGGAACGAGGAAACGCGATGACCGGCGAACGACACATCCTGCTCGTCTCGCACACCGGCCGGCGGGACTCGATCGACGCCGCGCTCGAGGTGTGCGACCTGCTGCACGCCGCAGGCCTCGTCCCGGTGATGCCGTTCGACGAGTACGCCGACATCCGGCGTGCCGAGGCCTCCGTGGGCCAGGTCGACATCCTCGGGGTCGACGTGCAGACGTCCGAACTCGAGATCGTGATCGTGCTCGGCGGGGACGGGACGATCCTCCGCGCGGCGGAACTGGTGCGCGACGTCAACGCGCCGATCGTCGGGGTCAATCTCGGTCACGTCGGGTTCCTCGCCGAGAGCGAGCGCGACGGATTGGCCGAGACCGTGCAGCGTGCGCTGAGCGGCGACTACCACGTCGAGGAGCGGGTGACCCTGCAGGTCGACGTCATCCTGGGGCAGGACGTCGTCTACTCGTCCTGGGCGCTCAACGAGGCGACCGTCGAGAAGGCCGCCCGCGAGCGGATGCTCGAGGTCGTCATGGAGGTCGACGGCCGCCCCCTCTCGTCGTTCGGGTGCGACGGTGTCGTCATGTCCACCCCGACCGGGTCGACCGCGTACTCGTTCTCGGGCGGCGGTCCCATCGTGTGGCCGGACGTCGACGCGCTCCTCATGGTGCCGCTCGGGGCACACGCGCTCTTCCAACGACCCATCGTCGTCGGTCCGAACTGCACGTTGGCCGTCGAGGTCCTGCGCCGGACGGCCGGCCTGGGCGTGCTCTGGTGCGATGGACGACGGACCCACGACCTGCCTCCCGGCGCGCGCGTCGAGGTCCGGCGCTCGCCGCAGCCGGTCCGGGTCGCACGTCTCAAGGACGCGCCGTTCACCGACCGGCTCGTCGCCAAGTTCCAGCTGCCGGTCAGTGGATGGCGTGGGCCCCAGCACGACGAGGACGGATCGTGATCGACGAGATCGGGATCCGGGACCTCGGGGTGATCGGCGAGGCGACGCTGGAACTCGGCCCCGGGTTCACGGTCGTGACGGGTGAGACGGGTGCCGGCAAGACGATGATCGTGACCGCGCTCGGCCTGTTGCTCGGGGCGCGTGCCGACGCGTCGTCGGTACGGCGGGGGAGTGCGTCGGCCGTCGTCGAGGGCCGCTGGCGGATCGAGGCCGACTCGCCGGTCGTCGAGCGCGTCGAGGACGCCGGCGGAGCGGTCGAGGACGGCGAGCTCATCCTGACGCGGACGGTCTCCGCCGAGGGACGCAGCCGCGCGACCGTCGGTGGACGGAGTGCACCGGTCGCGGTGCTCGGGGAACTCGCCGACCGGCTCGTCACGGTGCACGGGCAGTCCGACCAGATCCGCTTGACCTCGTCGACCGCGCAGCGCGCCGCGCTCGACGCCTTCGGCGGCTCGGCTCTCCGCGACGCGCTCGCCGCGTACACCACGGCGTACGACCGCTGGCAGCAGCATGCGGGGGACCTCGAGGGCCTGACGCGCGATCGGGAGGAACGCATCCGGGAGGCGGACACGCTGCGGGCCGCGAGCGCGGAGATCGAGGCGGCCGACCCACAACCCGGCGAGGACGTCGAGCTCACGGAACGCGCCGAGCGGCTCGGCAACCTCGAGGAGCTCCGCCTCTCCGCCGGCCTGGCCCACGAGGCGCTCTCGAGCGAGGCGCTCGACGGCACACCCGACGTGGTCGGGCTGGTCGAGGCGGCGCGCCGTGCCGTCGAACGGGTGGTCGGCTTCGACGCGGAACTCGCGCCGATCCTCGACCAGCTCACCGACATCGGGTACCAGGTCGGCGAGGCGGCGTCGACGTTGTCGAGCTACCTCGGCTCGCTCGACGGCGATGCCGCGCACGACCTCGAACTCGTCAACGAGCGACGGGCCGTGCTCGCCGCGCTCGTCCGGAAGTACGGGGACGACGTCGACGACATCATCGCGTTCGGGCGGCGGGCGTCCGACCGTCTGCTCGAACTCGACGGGGACGACGACCGCATCGTGGCGCTCGAAGCCGCGGTGGAGTCGGACCTCGCCGTGCTCGAGGAGACGGCGACCGCCCTCACCGCCGCACGGACGACCGCGGCCGAGGACCTCGCCGCACGGGTGACCGACGAGCTGGCGTCGCTCGCGATGTCCGGGGCTCGACTCGTCGTCGAGGTGACGGATGCCGGTGAGTACCGGCAGGCCGGACGGGACCAGGTCGCGATCCTGCTGCAGCCGCACTCGGGATCCGACCCGCGGCCGATCGGCCGGGGTGCGTCCGGCGGTGAGCTGTCCCGCGTGATGCTCGCGATCGAGGTCGTCATGGCCGGCACGACCACCGTGCCGACGTTCGTCTTCGACGAGGTCGACGCCGGGGTCGGGGGAGCGGCGGCGATCGAGATCGGACGCCGCCTGGCCCGCCTCGCGCGGACGACCCAGGTCGTCGTGGTCACGCACCTCGCGCAGGTGGCGGCCTTCGCCACGAACCACCTGCGGGTCGTCAAGGACGCCTCGGGTGCCGTCACCTCGAGCAGCGTCCAGCGTCTGCAGGGTGAGGACCGACTGCAGGAGATGGCGCGGTTGTTGTCCGGACTCGACGAGAGCGAGAGCGGTATCGAGCACGCGCGCGAACTGCTGCAGATGGCGGCGGCGAGCGTCTGAGGCGGGCGGCGGTCGGGCCTCCCGGCATCCTGCGGGCGCCGCGCGGACCGGACGAGCGCTCCATCGGCGTCGCGTCCCAGGGCGTGGCGCCGCGACACACCCGGACCGCCGCCGGCGCCGCCCGCCGCTCCGGGCGGCATCGACGGGGTGACGCCCCGTGCCATACAATGGAAGCCCGTGGCGGACATCTTCAGCGGCGGTACTCGATCCTCTTCTCCTGACCAGCCCTCCAAGGTCACGAAGCACATCTTCGTCACCGGTGGCGTGGTCTCCTCGCTCGGCAAGGGCCTCACCGCCGCGAGCCTCGGCAACCTCCTCACCGCGCGGGGCCTGCGCGTCGTGATGCAGAAGCTCGACCCGTACCTCAACGTCGACCCGGGCACGATGAACCCGTTCCAACACGGCGAGGTCTTCGTCACCGACGACGGTGCCGAGACGGACCTCGACATCGGCCACTACGAGCGGTTCCTCGACATCAACCTGTCGCAGTCCGCGAACGTCACGACGGGGCAGGTCTACTCGTCGGTCATCGCCAAGGAGCGCCGGGGCGAGTACCTCGGCGACACGGTGCAGGTGATCCCGCACATCACGGACGAGATCAAGCGCCGGATGCGGGAGCAGGCGAGCAACGACCCGCAGCCCGACGTGATCATCACGGAGGTCGGCGGCACCGTCGGCGACATCGAGTCGCAGCCGTTCATCGAGTCGGCCCGCCAGGTGCGACACGAGCTCGGGCGGGCGAACGTGTTCTTCGTGCACGTCTCCCTCGTGCCCTTCATGAATGCCTCGGGCGAGCAGAAGACGAAGCCGACGCAGCACTCCGTCGCCGCGCTGCGCTCGATCGGGATCCAGCCCGATGCGCTCGTGCTCCGCTCGGACCGCCCCGTGTCGGACTCGAACAAGCGGAAGATCGCGCTCATGTGCGACGTCGACGAGGGCGCGGTCGTGAACGCGGTGGACGTGCCGTCGATCTACGACATCCCGACCATGCTGCACAACCAGGGCCTCGACGCGTACATCATCGACGCGCTCGGGCTGTCCGCGGGCCCGGTCGACTGGTCGAGCTGGAACGAGGTGCTCCGCGCGGTGCACGAGCCGAAGCGCGAGGTGACCATCGGACTGGTCGGCAAGTACATCGACCTGCCGGACGCCTACCTGTCCGTCACCGAGGCGTTGCGAGCCGGCGGCTTCGCGCACAACACCAAGGTGCTGCTGAAGTGGGTCGTGTCGGACGAGTGCCAGACGCCCGAGGGTGCGGCGAAGCACCTGGGTGACGTCGACGGCATCTGTGTGCCGGGCGGTTTCGGCGTCCGCGGGATCGAGGGCAAGCTCGGTGCGCTGCGGTTCGCCCGCGAGAACGGGATCCCGACCCTCGGTCTGTGCCTCGGTCTGCAGTGCATGGTCATCGAGTACGCGCGCAACGAGGCGGGTCTGCCGCACGCGTCGTCGTCCGAGTTCGACCCGGAGACGCCGTTCCCCGTGATCGCCACCATGGCCGAGCAGGTCGACATCATCGCCGGCGGCGACCTCGGCGGGACGATGCGGCTCGGCCTGTACCCGGCCGAGCTCGGCGAGGGCACGCTCGCCCGCGACCTGTACGCCGCGGCGGAGGCATCCGAGCGACACCGTCACCGCTACGAGGTGAACAACAAGTACCGCGACCAGATCGCCGACGCCGGTCTCGTGTTCTCGGGGACGTCGCCCGACGGCACGCTGGTCGAGTACGTGGAGCTCGACCGGTCCGTGCACCCCTTCTACATCGGCACCCAGGCGCACCCGGAGCTGCGGTCGCGGCCGAACCACGCGCACCCGCTCTTCGCCGGCCTCGTCGCCGCGGCGCTGGACCGTCAGGAGGCCTCGCGACTGTTCGAGGTGCAGGAGCCGGAGACCGAATCGGTCTGACCGTCGTGCGACGGTGACGGGAGGGACGGTGCCGGCTGGCGTCGTCCCTCCCGTCGTTCGTCGTCCACAGCTCCCCGCCGTGTCGCTCGCTCCACCGCCGCTCGCAGCGGGCGGGCGCCGTCCTGCCGACGAGGTGCAGGATGGACGGGTGACCGAGACCGCGACGAACGACCCCGAACCCACGCCCGCTGAGACCCCGCTCGCCGACGAGCACCTGGAACCACCGCTCAAGGCGTCCGAGGTCGTGTACGAGGGCGCCGTCTGGGACATCCGGAAGGACACGGTCGACTACAACGGCGAGGACATGGTGCGCGAGTACATCGCGCACACCGGCGCCGTCGCCGTCTACGCCGAGGACGACGAAGGCCGGGTCCTCGTCATCCAGCAGTACCGGCACCCGATCCGCAAGCGGGACTGGGAGCTGCCCGCCGGGCTGCTCGACCAGCAGGGGGAGGACCCGCTCGACGCCGCGAAGCGCGAACTCGGCGAGGAAGCCGACCTCGAGGCCGACGACTGGTCGGAACTGCTCCGCTTCACCCCGTCGCCGGGCGGCAGCGACGAGGTGATCATCGTCTACCGTGCCCGCGGCGTCCGTGCCAAGGACGAGGCGTTCGAGCGCTCCTTCGAGGAGGCCGACATCGTGAAGCGGTGGGTGCCGCGCGAGGACGTCGTGCAGGGCGTGCTCGGTGGTCGGCTCGGCAACGCGATCCTGTCGCTGGCGGCGCTCGCCGTGGACCGGGTCGAGTCCCGCTGACGCGGAGGACCGAGGGCAGGGTCGGGATCGCGGGCTCGGGCCACGTCGGAGGCCCGCTCGACCTCGCGGGGTGGGTCCGCGGGGTGGGTCCGCGTCGGGCGGACCGGGACCTCGGTCGCCTAGCCTGGATGCCGTGACGACGTACGACGCTGCCGTGGGGAGCTACCTGCGCCACGTCGCCGTGGAGCGGGGACTGTCCGAGCACACGCTCGCGGCGTACCGACGAGACCTGACGGCCTTCGGACAGTGGCTGGGGTCGGACCCCGACGGGGCGGTCGTGGTCGAGGACGTCCGACGTCTCACCAAGTCGCACGTGTCCGACTTCGTCACCTCCCTGGCCACCCGGCCCGAGGGACCGCTCGCGCCCCGGAGCATCGCCCGGATGCTGTCGTCGATCCGGTCGTTCTCGGCGTTCACCGCTGCGGAGGGCGTCCTGCCCGCGGATCCCGCCGCGTCCGTGCGACCGCCGAAGTCCCCCATGCGACTGCCGAAGGCGATCACGATCGACCAGATGGGCGCACTCCTCGCCGCCGTCGACGGGGACGATCCCGTGCAGCTCCGCGATCGCGCGTTGCTCGAACTCCTGTACGCGACGGGGGCCCGGATCTCCGAGGCGGTCGGCCTCAGCGTCGACGACGTCACGGCCCTGCCGCCCGACGATGACGACGAGGACGGGGACGAGTCGGAGATCGCCGTGGTCCGGGTCACCGGCAAGGGCAACAAGCAGCGGATCGTGCCGCTCGGCAGCTACGCGCGAGCCGCCATCGACGCCTACCTGGTCCGGGCTCGGCCGGTGTTCGCCGCGCGCGGCACGGCGACCCCCGCGCTGTTCCTCGGTGTCCGCGGGGCGCGCATGTCCCGGCAGAGCGCATGGCTGGTGATCCAGGCCGCTGCCGAACGCGCCCACCTGACCGCGCACGTCTCGCCCCACACGTTCCGGCACTCGTTCGCGACGCACCTGCTCGAAGGCGGGGCCGACGTCCGGGTCGTGCAGGAGCTGCTCGGCCACGCGTCCGTGGCGACCACGCAGATCTACACGCTCGTGACCGCCGACATGCTCCACGACGTCTACGTCACGAGCCACCCGCGGGCGCGACGACCGACCCGTGCAGGTGTGCAC
Organism: Curtobacterium sp. MCBD17_019; assembly: GCF_003234555.1. Taxonomy (NCBI): domain Bacteria; kingdom Bacillati; phylum Actinomycetota; class Actinomycetes; order Micrococcales; family Microbacteriaceae; genus Curtobacterium; species Curtobacterium sp. MCBD17_019. The sequence goes on from NZ_QKTT01000024.1 coordinate 10,947, forward strand.
ACCGGCGGCACCCGGGCCTGATCGGGCACGCGTCGCCGAGCGTGCGGCGCGGGGCGGGCTGGGGTGCGCCTCCCGGCCGCGTCGTCGGCCGCCGCTACGATTGCAGCGTGCCCACGAACCCGACGACCCAGCCCGCGATCGGTCCGACCGGGCGACCTGTTCGGACGTTCCCCGTGCCCGAAGAACTCGACGGCCACGGGCCCGCCCGCATCATCACGCTGTGCAACCAGAAGGGCGGCGTCGGCAAGACGACGACCTCGATCAACCTCGGCGCAGCGCTCGCCGAGTACGGACGCCGCGTGCTCGCGGTCGACTTCGATCCGCAGGGTGCGCTGTCGGCGGGACTCGGTGTCCGCACGCACGACGTCCCCACCGTCTACGACCTGCTCATCGGCACGGTGAAGGACCCCAACACGATCATCCAGGGCACGGGGACGCCCGGGCTCGACGTCATCCCCGCGAACATCGACCTGTCCGCAGCCGAGGTCCACCTGGTCAGCGAAGTCGCTCGCGAGCAGATCCTCGCCGGGGTCCTGCGGAAGGTCTCGCGCGACTACGACGTCATCCTCGTCGACTGCCAGCCCTCGCTCGGACTGCTCACCGTCAACGCCCTCACGGCCGCGCACGGCGTGCTCATCCCACTCGAGTGCGAGTTCTTCGCGCTGCGCGGGGTGGCGCTGCTCATCGAGACCATCGACAAGGTGCGCGACCGGCTCAACCCGGCGCTCATGCTCGACGGCATCCTCGCCACCATGTACGACTCCCGGACGCTGCACTCGCGCGAGGTCATGGAGCGGGTCGTCGACGCGTTCGGCGACAAGGTGTTCGAGACCGTCATCGGGCGCACCGTGAAGTTCCCCGACGCCACGGTCTCCGCGCGACCGATCACCCAGACCGCGCCCGACCACCCCGCAGCGGCTGCGTACCGGGCGCTCGCGCGGGAACTCGTCTTCCGTGGCGCCGTCGCCTGACCCGACGCGGACGGCACCGGAGGCCCTGACCGCGTCGGCCACCGAGACCGACGGGCGCCCGGGGTTCCGGGTGACGCTGGCGAACTTCGACGGGCCGTTCGACCTGCTCCTGTCGCTCATCACCAAGCGTGAACTCGACATCACCGAGGTCGCCCTCAGCGCCGTGACCACCGAGTTCATCGCATACGTGCGGGCGGCCGAGAGCGCTGAGGAGCTCGACGAGGCGAGCGAGTTCCTGGTCGTCGCCGCCACCCTGCTCGACCTGAAGATCGCGGGGCTGCTGCCACAGGGCGAACTCGTCGACGCCGAGGACGTCGCCCTGCTCGAAGCACGCGACCTGCTGTTCGCGCGGCTGCTGCAGTACCGGGCGTTCAAGCAGGCCGCGCACTGGTTCGGGGCGCAGTGGGACACCGAGGTGCGCCGGCACGTCCGGTCCGTGCGGCTGGAGGAGCGGTTCCGGGCTCGGACCCCGGAGCTCGTCTGGACACTGTCCGTACAGGACTTCGCGGCGCTCGCGGCCGTCGCACTCGCCCCGCGCGAGATCCCGACGGTGGGGCTCGACCACCTCCACGCGCCGCTCGTCAGCATCCGCGAGCAGGCCGCGATCGTCGTGTCGATGCTCCGCAACGGCGGCGAGGTGACGTTCCGGCAACTGATCGCCGGCGTGACCGAGACGGGTATCGTGGTGGCTCGCTTCCTGGCGATCCTCGAGTTGTACCGGAACGCCTCCATCGCGTTCGAACAGCTCGAGCCCCTCGGGGAGCTCACCATCCGCTGGACCGCGGACCACTGGTCCGACGAGAGCCTCGCCAACTTGGGAGCCGACTATGACGGATGACAGCAGCGGCGGTCGTGCCGGCGGCTCCGACGAGCCCGGCGGCGCCGACGAGATCGCCGAGGCCCGCTTCGCCGAGCAGGAGCTCCGTGACGGCGAGGCAGTGGACGCCGCGAACGGCGCCGACGATGCTCGGAGTGGCGCGGCAGGCCTCGACGTGCCGATCGACCGTCAGATCGAGGCGATCCTGATGATCGCGGACGAACCCCAGACCCCGATCGCGCTCGCGACCGCGGTCGGCGCGCCCGTGCCCGCGGTCCGGCAGGCCATCGAGCGCCTCGTCCGTGACTTCGACGGGGCGGACGGCGGGGTCCGCCGCGGGTTCGAACTCCGTGAGGTCGGCGGCGGTTGGCGCTTCTACGTCCGGTCCGAACTCGACCCGGTGGTGGAGCAGTTCGTGCACGCCGAACGTCCCGCCCGTCTCTCGCAAGCAGCGCTGGAGACCCTGGCGGTCGTTGCCTACAAGCAACCGATCACACGTGCTCAGATCGCGTCGATCCGCGCCGTGAACGTGGACGGTGTCGTTCGGACCCTCGTGGCTCGCGGACTCATCGCGGAGTCCTTCACCGACAGCGAGACCGGCGCGATCAACTACGTGACCACGGACCTGCTGCTCACCCAGCTCGGGATCAACACGCTCGAGGAGCTGCCGCTCATCTCGCCGCTCCTCGAGGACGGCACGGAAGGATTCGCCGATGGCCGCGCATGACGACGACCGGGAACCGCGGGGGCGGGATCGGTCCGACCGATCGAGGCCGGACGGGAACGGGCACGGCCGGGCTCGTCCCGGTGCCGGAGGCGCTGATCGTGGTCGTCCGGATCGAGACGGTCCGGATCGCGGCCGTCCCGATCGCGGTCGGCCGTACGGCGACCGTGGTCGCGGTGACGGCGCCCGTGGGGACCGGCCGAACGACGGTCGGCCGTACGGCGACCGTGGTCGCGGCGACAGCGCCCGTGGTGACCGGCCGAACGACGGTCGGCCGTACGGCGACCGTGGGCGCGATGACGGCGCCCGTGGCGAGCGGCCGTACGGCCAACATCCGTCCCGCGACCGTCCGACGGGAGGCTTCGGTTCGCGCGGCGAGGGTCGCCATGGGGGCGGCCCCGAGCGACGTCGGGACGACCAGAGCGATCGTTCGGGTGTTCCGCGGGACGAGCGGTTCCGTGGCGGGCGACACGGCGGGGACGACTCCGGGCCGCGAGCCGGGCGTGACGATCGCCGACAGGACGACCGGGGTGGCCGCGAGCGGGACTCCAGGGGTGGCCGCGAGCGGGACCCCCGGGGCGGCCGTGGGCAAGACCCTCGACGCGACGCGCAGCGGTCCGACCCCGCGGACTCGCGGGTGTGGCACAACGGTCGTCGGTACGTCGGCGGCACCGCGAACCCGCGGAACCAGCGCCGTGACGACGACGGACGACCGGGGCGCCGCACTCCCGCCGCCCGGCCGGACACCACCCCGCTCCGGCCCGGTGCCGTGGATGAACGAGGGCTCCCGCTCGAGGGGACGCCGGAGCGCCCCATCATCCCCGAGTGGGACGACGCGACCGGCTCGGGAACCGGGCGTGGAGGTCCGGATGGGGCGGGCCTCCCGGCCGGCGATCTGCCCCAGGGAGAGCGCCTGCAGAAGGTGATCGCGGCAGCGGGGATCGCGAGTCGGCGGGTGGCCGAGAACCTCATCGCTGAGGGACGCGTCACGGTCAACGGCGAGGTCGTCGATGCTCTCGGCCGACGCGTGGACCCCGAGCACGACGAGATCGCCGTCGACGGTCTCGCGGTGCAGGTGGACACCTCGCGTCGATACGTGATGCTCAACAAACCGACGGGCGTCGTCTCGAGCATGCACGACGAGCACGGACGGCCCGACCTGTCGCAGTACGCCGACCGGTACGACGAGCGACTGTTCAACGTCGGGCGGCTCGATGCCGAGACCTCGGGCCTCCTGGTCCTCACGAACGACGGCGCGCTCGCGCACGTCCTCGCCCACCCGTCGTTCGGCGTGACCAAGACCTACATCGCGAAGGTCGAGGGCGGCGTCACGCCCGCGACGATCCAGCGCCTCATCGACGGTGTCGAACTCGAGGACGGTCCGATCGCGGCGGACAAGGCGCGGTTGCTCGAGAACGCGCGCGGGTCCTCCCTGGTCGAGATCACGTTGCACTCCGGACGGAACCGGATCGTGCGTCGCATGCTCGACGCGGTCGGTCACCCGGTCGAGGAGCTCGTGCGTCGGTCGTTCGGGCCGCTCCACCTCGGCACGCTCGGCGTGGGCCGGCAGCGTGCGTTGACGACGCAGGAGCTCGGAGCGTTGCTCACCATCGCGCGACGGCATCGGAACCGTGGATCGGACCGTGTGGAGCGGGACCCGGAGGACTGACGCGCTGCGGCCACGACGAGCCGTCGCGTCGGGCATCGGTAGGCTCGGGTGGTGCCCGCGGTACCGGGGCGCCCCGAGCGCCGTCGTCCTCGGGCCCCTGCGTGTGATGGAGAGGACACGACCGTGACCCGAACGGATCCGTCGGCCTCGTCCGGGCCCTCCCGCACCGCCCCGACCGCCGCGCCCGAGTCCCCCGGCCAGCGTCGGGTCAGCGGACAGGTCCGGATCGTCGGGACCGGGCTCCTCGGCGCCTCGATCGGACTCGCGCTCCGGCAACAGGGCGTGGACGTCGTCCTCGACGACGCCTCGCCTGCAGCGCTCGCACTCGCCGCGGACTACGGGGCCGGTCGGCTCGCGTCCGACGGTGACCGCCCTGGCCTCGTCGTCGTCGCGGTGCCACCGGACGTGACTGCGTCGGTCGTCGCACGCGAGTTGGACGCACACCCGGACGCGGTCGTCACCGACGTCTCGAGCGTCAAGGCGGGTCCGCTGGCAGCGCTCCGACAGCGCGGAGCGGACGTCAGCCGATACGTGGGATCGCACCCGATGGCGGGTCGCGAGCGCAGCGGCGCCATCGCCGCGCGCGCGGACCTGTTCATCGGACGGCCCTGGGTCATCGCGGGCCACGACGGCATCACGCATCAGCGTGCCGTGGCCGTCGAGGACCTCGCGCTGGACCTCGGCGCGACCGTCGTCGAGATGGACGTCGACACCCACGACGAGGCCGTCGCCCTGGTGTCCCACGCGCCCCAACTCGTGTCGACGCTGATGGCCTCGCAGCTGCGCAACGCTCCTGACACGTCGCTCGGTCTCGCGGGTGGCGGCGTTCGCGACGTCACCCGGGTGGCCGCGAGCGATCCCGGCCTCTGGGTCCAGATCCTCGGTGCGAACGCGCCGCGGATCCGGCCGGTGCTCGAGGCGTTCCGCGCTGAACTCGACGCCGTCATCGCCGCGCTCGCCGAGCCCACCGCCCCGGGAGCCCCCAGGACGATCGCGGGCGCGATGGCCGCCGGCAACCTCGGCGTGGCCCGGCTGCCCGGCAAACACGGCACGACCCGGCGGTACAGCCAGGTCGTCGTGCTCATCGATGACCAGCCCGGCCAACTGGCCCGCCTGCTGACCGAGATCGGGCAGATCGGCGTCAACCTCGAGGACCTGCGCCTCGAGCACTCTCCGGGAGCGCCCATCGGCATCGTCGAGGTCTCGGTGGTACCGGAGGAAGAACAGCGGCTGCTCGACGAGCTCGAGCGCCGTGGATGGAGGATCGCAGCGGCATGGGCATGAACGGCACCGACGAAATGGGCACCGACGAGATGGGCACCGACGAGACGGGCACCGCGGCGATGGGCGGCACGGCGCTCGGCGACAGCGGCGTGACCGGTGGTCCGGACGGCCCCGACGCCGGCCTCCCGACTCCGGGTGGTGCGCCCGGTCCGGCGACACCGGGCGGCGGTGCTCCCGGTGGCGGGATCAGTGACGTGCTCGGCGGCGCTCCGGACGGTCCGGCCGGCGAGCCGGGCTCGATGCGGGACCCCCTGCCCGCGGGTCTGCCGCAGGGCGCGTACGTCGCGAAGTTCGTGGTCGCCGTGGACGGTCCGGCGGGGAGCGGCAAGTCGAGCGTGTCGCGGGCGGCGGCGCGGGTGCTGGGCTTCGACTACCAGGACACGGGAGCCGCCTACCGGGCGCTCGCGTGGCACGCGCTCCGGTCCGGCGTCGACCTGGACGACCCGGCAGCCGTCGTGGCGTCCTGGGACACGTTCCGCTACCAGATCGGCACCGACCCCGACGACTACTTCGTCCGCGTGGGCGACACGGACGTCACCGAGGCGATCCGGACACCCGAGGTGACCGCTGCGGTTGCGCACATCGCCAAGCTCCCGGCCGTCCGGGCCAAGCTCGTGCAGTTGTTCCGCGACGTGATGCGCCGTGCGGACGCGCCGGGGATCATCACCGAGGGGCGCGACATCACGACGGTCGTCGCGCCGGACGCCGAGGTGCGGATCCTGCTCACGGCGGACGAGTCGGTTAGAATGGCCCGACGTTCTGCTGAGGTGACGACGCAGACACCCGAGGAGACGGCCCGTGCCCTGGCGCGACGTGACCAGGCCGATGCTCGGGTCGTCGACTTCATGAACGCCGCGGACGGTGTCACCACCGTCGACTCCACCGATCTCGACTTCGACCAGACCGTGCAGGCGGTGGTCGATCTGGCCCGAACGGCCACCACCCCACAGGACTGACACATGGCGCATCCCGACGACCTGAGCGACGACGTCGCCGACTCCTCCGGCGGGGACTCGTTCCCCGAGTACGACCGCGCGCTCGGCGAGCGGCTCGACCAGCTCGACGACGCCGACGCGGAACAGCGGGCGAACGCGCTCCGGGCTGGACTCGAGGACTACGACCTCGACGAGGAGGACATCGAGCTCCTCGACGGGGCCGAACTCGGTGAGGACGGCCAGACCTATCTGCCGGCCCTGCCGGTGCTCGCGATCGTGGGACGTCCGAACGTCGGCAAGTCGGCGCTGGTCAACCGGATCCTCGGCCGCCGCGAAGCAGTCGTCCAGGACGTCCCGGGTGTGACGCGCGACCGGGTTTCCTACAAGGCGGAATGGAACGGCAAGCGCTTCACGCTCGTCGACACCGGCGGGTGGGAGCCCGACGCCACGGGCATCAACGCGTCCGTGGCGGCGCAGGCAGAGGTCGCCGTGGACCTGGCGGACGCCGTCCTGTTCGTCGTGGACGCCACCGTCGGCGCGACCGCGACGGACGAGCACGTCGTGCGGATGCTCCGGGGAACCGACAAGCCGGTCATCGTCGCCGCGAACAAGGTCGACGACGAGCGCCGCGAGCTCGACGTCCACGAGTTGTGGAACCTGGGCCTCGGCGAGCCGCACCCGGTGTCGGCCCTGCACGGTCGCGGCGTCGCCGACCTGCTGGACCTCGTCGTGACGACGCTGCCCGACACCTCCGCGGTCGCCAAGCAAGAGGTGGGCGGCCCCCGTCGCGTCGCGATCCTCGGCCGACCGAACGTCGGCAAGAGCTCGCTGCTCAACAAGGCGGCGGGCGAGGAACGGGTGGTGGTCAACGACCTCGCCGGGACGACGCGCGATCCCGTCGACGAGCAGATCGAGCTGGGCGGCCGGGTCTGGCGCTTCGTCGACACGGCGGGCATCCGCAAGCGGGTGCACATGCAGCAGGGCGCCGACTTCTACGCGTCGCTCCGCACCACGGCGGCGCTCGAGAAGGCCGAGGTCGCGGTCGTCATCCTCGACGTGACCGAGCCGATCTCGGTGCAGGACCTGCGGATCATCGACCTCGTCCTCGAGTCCGGCCGCGCGCTCGTGCTCGCGTTCAACAAGTGGGACCTGCTCGATGACGACCGCCGGCGGTACCTGGAGCGTGAGATCGAGCAGGACCTGGCACACGTAGCCTGGGCGCCGCGTGTCAACATCTCGGCTCGGACCGGTCGGCACCTCGAGAAGCTGGTGCCCGCGCTGACGGTCGCGCTCGACTCGTGGGACACGCGCATCCCCACCGGGAAGGTCAACGCCTTCATCGCGGAACTCGTCCAAGAACACCCCCACCCCGTCCGCGGCGGCAAGCAGCCGCGGATCCTGTTCGGGACGCAAGCGTCCTCGCGACCCCCGACATTCGTCCTGTTCACCACCGGGTTCCTGGACCCGCAGTACCGGCGCTTCATCACCCGACGCCTCCGTGAGGTCTGGGGCTTCGAGGGGACCCCGATCACCGTCAACATGCGCGTGCGCGAGCGGCGGAAGCGGCCGTAGGTCCGGAACATCGAGGAGGGGGTGCCGTCGTCACGACGGCACCCCCTCCTCGATGCCCGCGGGCGTCCTCGGCTGTCCCGCCTGCTCGATCTCCTCCCAGCCGTTGGTCAAATATCAGTCGATCGGTCGGCTAGCCTGAGGGAGCGGGACGGGGGCCCCGCGGGTGCTGCCGGGTCTGTCACCGGCCCGGCAGCACAGCAGACGTGGGCGACGGGACGAGGGGGAACCATGGCGGGATCGACGACGGACGAACTCCGCATCAGCCGCGCGGAACTGGAGGCACTCGCACGCACGCTGGACGAGGCCGCGGACCGCGTGCTGATCGACCCGCGCATGCTCGGCCCGCACGACGACGCGGTCGGGCGAGCCGACGTGGTCGCGGAACTCGACGACGTGGTCGCTCGACAGGTGGCGCGATCGCGCGCGTGTGCCGACGACCTCCACCACCTCGGTGCCTTTGCGCGGACCACCGCTGACCGGATGGCGGAATGCGACGGGCTGTTGGCCGTCGCGGCGCGATGACCGACGACGACCCGGGCGCGGGAGACCCAGGTCAGCTCCGATCGTTGGCGCGCAACCGTGATGCGGTCCTGCGTGCCACCTCGGCTGCGGTCCGCGCCGTCCGCTCGGCAACCGAGTTCGACCACACCGCATGGGCGGGGTCGGCCGCGGACGCCTTCGCCGCGACCGTGCCGTCCGTCCTGGCCTCGGCACTCGTCCTGGAGGCCGGTCTCCAGTTCCACGAAACGGCGCTCGCCCGGTACGCCGACGGCGTCGCTGAGATCCAGGAGGAACAGCGCGAAGCCCTCCGTCAGCTCGCCGAGGCCGAGGCGACCATCGGGTCCGAGCGGACATGGCTCCTGGACCTCGACGACCAGTTCCACCGCGTCACGGCACTCGGTGCGGGTGAACCCGGGGACCTCGCGGACCTCCGTCAGCAGCGCACTCGTGCCGAGGACACGGCGGCGCTCGCCGAACGGGAGCGCGCAGACGTGGAATCGGCGCTTGAGGACCTCCGCGTCCGGAGGCGTCGCCTCGACGGCGCCTTCGTCGAGGCGCTGCACGACGCTGACGATGCGAACGCCGTGGTCCGGCGCGCAGGCGTGGCGGCATCGGCCACGGACCTCGTCGCCTTGCTCGCCGCGATGACGCCTGAGCAGGTGAGGTCCTACGCAGACGCGCACCGTGCGCTCGTGCGGGCTGCCTTCTCCGGCGGCGCCGACGCGGTCAGGCGCCGCTGGGACAGCATGGGCGCCAGTGATGGCACCACGGCCGTCCAGTCGGCGCTGCTCGCAGCACTGCCGTCGTTCTTCGGGTCGCGCGACGGGGTCCCGGTGGAGGCGCGCGTCGCCGCGAACCGGCACGTGGCGGTGCGCCGCATCCGTCGGTTGGACCATGAGCGTGCCGCCCTCGTCGCGCGTGGCCGCCGCGGCGAGGGGGACCTCCGACAGCGCATCGCCCAGCTCGACGCGGAACGCGCGTACCTGGCACTCGTCGTGGCCGGACGTCGACGGACGTACCTGCTGGACATCGACCACAGCCGCATCATCGAGGTCCTCGGGACGCCGAGCCCCGCGACGAGGCACGTGATCACCTACGTGCCCGGGACCTTCACCAACCTCGACGCCATGTACGGCGGGGGAGTGCGGCAGGTGCCCGCGTACCTGTCGAGGCGACACCAGGAGGACGCGGTCGTGTTCGTGTACAAGGACGGCCGATTCCCCGGAGTCGTGGAGCCCGACGGGACAACGACCGCGAAGGGCTTCGTGATCGAGGCCAACGACACGGCCTTCGCGCTCCGCAGTGGCCGACAGTTGGCGTCGTTCACCCGCGGCGTTGAGTCCGACCCAGTCCTCGCCGCTGCCCGGTCGACGGCGATCGGACACAGCTGGGGCCTGGCGAACGTCGCCGCGTCCGAGGTCGCCGGAAGTCGGTACGACGCCGTCGTCTCCCTCTCCGGTGCGGGGATGCCGCTGGACTGGCGCGCGGACCCGGCCACCGAGTACTTCGACTACTCGTACAACGACGTCCTGCAGGTGCTCCAGGCGCCCGTGCTCGATGCCGTCTGGCAGGGTGTCAACCCGCGGCACGAGCCGGCGTTCGAGCACGGTCCGTACTACCGCAGCCCCGCTGACGACGCCGCGGATCGCACACCCGGGCTCGCGGCGAGGGTCGAAGCAGAGCTCGGTGCCCTCACGAGCAACCATTCGCTGGTCGCGTCGAACGCGCCGGCCAACCGCCCGCTCCTCCAGGACCTCGACCGGCAGGTGCTGCGTTGACCGGTCCGCTGACGAACTCGTTCGCCGGTACCGTCTGCGCGATCGCCGTACTGACCGCACTCGGAGGCTGCGCCGTGATCCAACCACCCTCGCCACCCACGCCGACCAGGACCCCGGGCGAACCGACGATCGCTGAGGTCAAGGCCGGCGTGCAGCGCCGGGAGCACCAGATCGCCGATCTCGTCCCCGCCGAACTCGTCGACCGCACGCGGTCGCTGGATGAGGGCTCATTCCTGAGCTGCGCCGACGGCCGACAATCCTGGACGGGCCGGACGTGGGTGTACCTGCATGACGCCGATCAGGTCCGCCCTGCGGTCGAGATGATCCGGCGGGCGCTCGTCGAGGCCGGAGACGGCGTCGTGTCGATACGAACGGACGCTGCCGGTGATCGCGGGGTCACCTTGACCCTGCCCCACGACGAGCAGTACCTGATCGGACCCGGGCCGGATTCGGACCCGACGGCGATCTGGATCGACTCGTTCTCGCGGTGCGTCGTGCTGCCGGGGGGTGTGCTGCCCGGCGACTCCTACTGATGCATCGCTGCCGTGCCGTGCCGTGCCGTGCGGCCGGTCATCGTGCTGGGGGTCGTGCGGACACTTGGCTCGCGTCGCCGGTCGCTCGACCACCCGTGTGAACCGTTCTCTCAGCGACCGATGCGGCACCATTGATGCTCGGGATCGACCCGGAGGGCAGAACGAGGATGACGCAGGCGTCGCACGGCGGTGCACTCGGCCACGGCCAGCGCAACGGTCTGCACGGACTCGCAGCGCTCGCGGATCGGGCGTGGTGCTGGTTGCGCCTCGACCGCCTCGCCGGTGGGCGTCAGGCCGGGTACGTGATCGGTGAGGACATGCGGCGGCATCCGCGGACGGTGCGCGCGTTCCGATGGATCCGTTGGCTCCTCGTGGCCGAGACACTCGTGGGGCTCACCGCCATCGTCATCGCGGTCGTGCTCACACGGGCCGGCGTCGCCGTTCCATGGGCAGTGTGGTTCCGGGCGACCGTTGTGCTCCTGATCACCCTGACCCTCTCCGTGTTCGCGTGGCGGGCGCAGCTCGGGTACTACTGGGCGTACTCACGGCTGCGGCTGTTCAGCAGGATCTTCCCCGTCGTCACGCTCGTCATCGCCGCGATCCCCGGCCTGTACCCGTTCTGGATGGTCGTCGAGCAGATCCTGTTCTCGCTGCTCATGATCGGGATCGGTGACTTCTTGACGTCGGACCACATGCGCGCCGCGTTCCCGAAGCCCGCGCCGCGGACCAGGAGCCGACGGGAACGGAGCTGAGGCAGCCGGAGCTGATGCGGCTCGCGTTGGATCCGTCCGCGCTGGCGTTCCGGGTGCTCGGTCAGGCCACCACAGCGAGTGCGAATGGCAGGACCTGCTCGACTCCGGCCTGCCGCAGCACGCGTCCGGCGACGGTCATGGTCCACCGGCTGTCCACGAGGTCGTCGACGAGCAACACCGGCCCGTGGTGTTCCTCGAGCGCGGCTCCGAGGTCAGGTCCGACGCGCACGCTGTCCCAGATGCCGGCGAGTCGATACGCACTGTTCGTCGCGCCGTCCGCGCGCATGGTGCCGCCCGTTCGCTCGAGAGTCCCGAGGAACCGCAGCTTGCCGATCCGCGCGAGCTCCCCCGCGAGCGAAGCGACCAGGAGCGGTCGCGTCCGTGACGGAAGCGCGACGACACCGGTGGGTCGGGCCTCCCAGGGCCAGTCGCGCAGCGCGCGGACGCAGCCCTGCATGAGCTCCGCGCTGATCGGGGCGTCGGCGCTGTCCGGCGCGAACAGCGCGCGGAGCGGGCCGCCCCAGCCGAGGTCGGTGAGGCGCGCGACGGCCCGGCCCGTCGCGACCTGTTCGGCTGGAGTGATCTTGCCCTTGACGGGGACGTGGAGCCGGTCCATCCCGGACGGCCACTGGAGTCGCGGCGGGATCTCGACGCCGACCTGGTCGAGCGTGCGAGCCGCCTCGGACGAGGCGCCTGCAGCCACAGCGGTCGGGTACCACGCGCCTGCGCAGATGTCGCAGCGGCCGCAGCGTTCCGCCGTCGGGTCGTCGAGGTCCTGCTGCAGCATCTGCATCCGGCACGTCGTCGCGTGCTCGTACCGGATCATCGACTCCTGCTCGGCGATGCGCGCCTGCGCGACTCGTTCGTACCGCTCGGCGTCGTACTGCCACGGTTCACCCGTGGCGACCCAGCCGCCGGACACGCGGCGGACCGCGCCGTCGACGTCCAAGACCTTGAGCAACAGCTCGAGCGTCGATCGCTTGATGTCGACGAGGCCTTCGAGCGCCACCGTCGAGAACGCCCGATCCCGCTCGAGTTGCCGGAGCACGGCGTTCGCACGGTCCTCGGACGGCATCGAGGCGTTCGCGAAGTACTGCCAGATCTCGCGGTCCTCGCGACCGGGGAGCAGCAGGACGTCGGCGTTCGGGGTGGCCCGACCTGCACGCCCGATCTGCTGGTAGTACGCGACCGGCGAGGACGGCGCCCCGACGTGGACGACGAACCCCAGGTCCGGCTTGTCGAATCCCATCCCGAGGGCGCTCGTGGCGACGAGGGCGCGGAGTTCGTTGTCCTTCAGCTGCTGCTCGAGCTGCGCGCGTTCCTCGGCGTCGGTGCGACCGGTGTAGGCCCGGACGGCATGGCCGGCCTCGCGGAGGAGGCGAGCGATGTCCTCGGCCGCCGACACCGTCAGCGTGTAGATGATCCCGCTGCCCGGCAGGTCCTGCAGGTGCGCGATGAGCCACCCGAGGCGAGCACGCGCGTCTGGAAGGTCCAGCACACCGAGACGCAGCGACGCTCGCGCGAGCGAACCCCGGATCGTGAACACCGGCGCGTCCGGTGTGACCGTGAGCTGTTCCTCGACGTCGGCCACCACCCGGGCATTCGCGGTCGCGGTCGTCGCGAGGACGGGAACCCCGTCCGGCAGGGCTCGGATCAGGTCGGCGAGACGCCGGTAGTCGGGGCGGAAGTCGTGACCCCAGTCGGAGATGCAGTGGGCCTCGTCGACGACGAGCAGGCCGAGCCGTTCGACCAGGGTCGGGAGCTGTTCGGCTCGGAAGCGCGGGTTGTTGAGGCGTTCGGGGGAGACGAGGAGCACGTCGACCTCGTCGGCGCGGAGCGCGGCGGTGATGTCGCCCCACTCGTGCGCGTTCGCCGAGTTGATCGCCATCGCTCGAACGCCGGCCCGTGCCGCGGCCGCCACCTGATCCCGCATGAGCGCCAGCAGTGGCGAGACGAGGACGGTCGGACCGGCGCCGCGGCGCCGCAGCAACAACGTGGCGAGGAAGTAGACCGCCGATTTGCCCCACCCGGTTCGCTGCACCACGAGCGCACGCTGCCGGTGTTCGACGAGCGCACTGATCGCCTCGAGCTGGCCGTCGTGGAACACGGCGTCCTGCCGCCCGGTCAGGGCGTGCAGCGCCTCGAGCGCCTCGGCGCGGAGGGCTTCGGACGGGGCCACGACGGTGGCGGGATCGCTGGTCACCACTCCATGGTGACAGGCGGGGCCGACAACACCTGGGCCTCCCGGCCATCCTGTGGACAACGAGGCGGGTAGGCGCTCTGTGGGATCAGTCCTCGGAGCTGATCAGGCGGCGTCGTGCCGACAGCAGGTCGACCTCCGGCCGCTCGGCCATCCACTGCTCGGCCGCGTCGAGTACCTCGACGACGTGCCCGGCGGAGGCAGCCACGGCCGCCAGCCCGACGCCCGCGCGGCGGTGCAGGTCGAGGTGGTCGGTCTCCGCAGCGCTCACGGCGAAACGGCGGCGGAGCTCCGCGACGATGGGACGGACGACCGCACGCTTCTCCTTGAGGGAATGCACATCACCGAGCAGCAGGTCGAACTCCAAGGTCCCCGTCCACATGCGCTCCAGTCTCCACCGGAGTCCACAGGATCCGTCGGGAGGCACGGCGCTCGTCGCGGACTCGTCCTACCGTGGTGGCATGAGCGATCGACACCTCGACATCCCCGGCTCCCGGCTCGCGTACGACATCTCGGGCGCCGGTGACCGCGTCGTCATCGTCGCGCACGGCCTCGGCGCCAGCCGGGCGGCGGAGGACGCCGAGGGCGTGTTCGACTGGTCCGCGGTCGCCGCGGACGCCCGCCTCGTCCGGTACGACGCTCGCGGCCACGGGGTCTCCACCGGTCGTGCGCAGCCGTCCGACTACCGATGGGCGGCGCTCGCCGACGACCTGCTGGCGCTCGCGGACGCCGTGTCGCCGGATGCACCAGTTGATGCCATCGGTGCGTCGATGGGCACAGCGACGATCATCTGGGCAGCCACGCGACGCCCAGAACGGTTCCGTCGCCTCGTGCTCAGCATCCCGCCGACGGCGTGGGGGACACGGGCCAACCAGGGGAACCTGTACCGGGCGGGTGCCGACCTCGTCGAACGCGAGGGGATGGACGGGTGGCGCCGTGCCATGGCGGCAGCTCCGTCGGTGCCGATCCTGGAGCAGGGCGGGTGGGCGTTCGATCGCGACCCCGATGTGCGTGCGGACTTGCTGCCGTCGGTGTTCCGCGGCGCCGCCGGGTCGGACTTCCCCGGTGCCGATGTCGTCGCCACGATCGGACACGAGACGCTGCTGCTGCCGTGGGCGACGGACTCTGGGCATCCGGTGAGCACGGCCGAACGGCTCGCCGAGCTGCTGCCGTCCGCCACGCTCGAGGTCGCTGAGACGCCGGACACGATCCGGGGGTGGGGCGCGAGAGCTGCCTCGTTCCTCCGCGGCTGAGGACGGTCCTCCCCGACGGTCCGGCCCGCCGAGCGCCCGCTGGCTGGCGTGCGCGGCCGGGAGGCGCGGGTCCGCTATGCTTGTCGGGTCGCTCTGGTCGGAGCGGCACCAGAGTCCGCTCGTCGGGCTCTCGGGCTGTGGCGCAGCTTGGTAGCGCACTTGACTGGGGGTCAAGGGGTCGCAGGTTCAAATCCTGTCAGCCCGACCGAGAAACACCTGATCAGAGACCGTACCCAAATTCCTTGGGTACGGCCTCTCCTCCTGATACGCCAACCGCTACGCCAACCGCTACGACGCTTCGACGAGCGTGAGCGCCGGCCAGGTGTAGTTGACGCGGTCGCCGGCTCGTGGCCCGCTCTTTGCGATGAAAGACACTGGCACGAGCGCGAGGCGGGCCAGCGTCGCGCCGGAGGCCGAAGCCAGCCGGTCCTCTGTCTGATTCCGCGCGAGGTCGTTCGCCATGCTCCACGAGCGGGATCGCAACCAGAAGGTCCCAAGCCCTGGCGATCTGGCAAGCCGGAACGTCAGCTCGGTTTCAGGCTCCCACCCGGTCGGGCGCGATCGGTCCACGTCGCTCAGTTCGACTGAACCGTCGTAACCGAACACGTACGTACTTGTTCTGCCCCGGTGGATCATGCGCCGACGGAGCTTGCTCGCACCCTCGACGATGATCTCGATCGCGGAAGCGCCCGTTAAGACCTCGATCGCGTCACTGCCTTCTGTCTCCCAGTTTCGCGGCTTTCCGCCTCCGAAGAGTTGAAGGATGCTATCGGCGACCTCCGAAGAAGCGGTTGTGACGCGCCACTCTCCGAGTGATACCAGACGACCGGAGACGTCGTGGTCATAGTGGAACCCACCGACTGCATCCTCGGGCTTAGCTGTTTCAAGAGTGACCATGTCGCGATTCTGGCGGCTGCGTCTCCTGCTCGTTCTGTGAATACACGGGATGTGGAGGTGAACGAGAGGGACAGCGGCAACTAGCGCTCTCCCTCGGTGGTGGTCCTCGTTGGCGCCACCGGAGCGCCACGCCAGCGACCGGCCTGTGGCGTACGGCACGTCGCTGGTTCGTGCGACGATGATCGCAACTCGCTACCAGGAGACACCTATGTCAGTCGACGATCGTCAGGCCCCCGCAGATTCGACGGGGTTGAAGCCGGTTCGCAACATTGCGATCGCCGGCATCGTGCTGTTCGTGGTTTCGGGAGCACTTGGCAGCATCAACGACGTCATGCAGAACGTCGCCACCGCGATCTTCGGCATCCCCGCAACCATCTGCATCATCGTCTGGATTCTGCGCGCCCGCCACAACAAGCGGGTTCGCGCCGGGTTCAACTCCGCGCCTCAATCAGCGGTCAGTCCTTCCGACAGGCCCGCTCCACAGCCCTACGGTGTCTCGCACGCCGGCGCGGAATCGCTAGCCGCGTCGTGGATGCGCTGGATGGGCCTTGATGGGGCACAGGTCACGCAGCTATCCAACGATGGCGGTATTGACGTGGAGCAGGCTGACTGGGTGGCTCAGGTGAAGAACTATTCGGCTGGGACCAACGTTGGCCGCCCTGAGGTTCAGAACATCTACGGCGTCGCGATGGCCGAAGCCAAGCGTGCGATGTTTTTCACGTCATCCGGCTACTCCGCGGGGGCCATCGAATTCGCAGATCGAGTGGGAGCGGCTTTGTTCGTGTACTCGGCAGAAAGGGGCGAGCTAACGGCGAGCAATAGGACCGCCGCCGACATCCTTCGGCTGCGTTGAGGAGGGGTGGGAGCGAGCAATCCATCAAGATGGCCGAGCGACCCAGATGGCACATGAGGACGCATGGCCCTAGCCGTCCCCACGCGCTACCGCTTATGAAATGATGTACGCATGGAAGCGATGACAGTAGCGGTGTCCCTGGCGGCGCTCGCCGTCTCGCTCGTGGCGCTGGTGACGGCGCTCCGAGGCGCTCGCCGCCGCTAGGGACAAACAGACAGAGGCCCTCGCTCGATCACTCGGGCGGGGGCCTCTCGTCATGTCCGGGCGCGGTGCTTGACGGCCGCGCGCCAAACCCATGCGTCGAGCTTCAGGCCGTCGTCGCGCTCCCAGCGGACGAGGACGGCGTCCGGCGTCTGCGAGACGGCCTCGCCGATGACGCGGAACAGGTCGTCGGGCGTCTGGACCCATGGGTCCACGGGCAGGAGCCCCGCCCCGATCACGGGCTCGCCGTACGCCTCGGGGCTCAGCGAAAACGGGGTGCCGGTGATCGGGGGGAGGTAGCGGTCGGTCGGCGGCCTGCCATGTTCTCAGCTTCGCCTTCGCCGCCAACTCCGGGTGGGCCCTGTCAGCATCCCGCGTGGGGCGAAGCGTCGCGGCGTAGCGGTACGCATGAGAGCCGTGGGGACGGCCTGTGCCGAGTTCGCCCTCGGCGTCCTTCGGGATTGCGACCGAACATTTCCTCCAGCGCCCTCTGAGGTTGTCAATGATGATGTCTTGCCTGATCGCTTCGAACAGATTTGCGAGGTGCTCCGCCATCTGCCGACGCGCAGAAGGATAAGGAAGAGGTAGAGGTCAGCGCGAAAGCCCCCCGTTCGGGCGACACGTTCTCGACGCCCGAAGACTGTAGGATGCTCAAGAACTGCGCCGAATGGTGGCGCGAGACAGCGGGGTCGTATGCGATTTTCTGATCAGTTTGCTCTCGAGTTGGATCAGGGGCAACTAGATTTTGTCGATATCGACACGACAAATGACGTCCCTGTCTACATTGACCCGCGGGCAATTCGAAATCAGCGGGGAGAGTGGTCGGAAGCGTGCGAGGGGCTTCTGCAATCCTATTTTCATGAATTGCTAGTTGCAATTAAGGCAGCCGACAAGGAACGCATTGCGCATCTCGTTCGGGCACTGGGCTCCGAGCCCAACGAGACGCACCTTGGCCAGAGCGTCGGCCCCTCGCGAGGGCGGGGAATCGGCCCGGCCAAGAGGGCGGAGATCGTGAACGCACTAGCAAGTAGCGCGGCTGCGAAAACGGGCCTTCTTCAGGATCTGGAAGAAACGGCCCTGTTTATTCGGGGGATCGATCGTGATTTCGTAAGTGATATGACGACCAGCATCATTCGTGGTCCTCTTATTTCTTACACCCAAGATATGTGCGAGTTGCATGGCGTGGAAATGAGTGAGCAGTGGTCAGGGTGGATGTGGGACCCTGATGCACTGGACTGGGTTGGTAGCACGGTCCTATTGCCGCGAGGTCCTGAGGGAAAGCTCATCCTCGTGCCGAAGTCAATCGTCCGCTCTCAACTGATCACCAACTTTGGCACCTATTATCGCGACTATCTGCGCCCTCTCCTAGTTGAGGAAGAGATGGATGCGAACTCATCGCTGGTGCAGATCTTGAAGGACAAGCGCAAGCGGGTTTATTTCAAGGATGTGGCGAAGAAGTACGGCGACGATAAGGCTGCGGCCGAGCGAGAGACTCAAAAGCGCCCGCAAGCGCTCGAAAAGATGCGTGAGGGTGTCAGCGGGAGTGCTTATCCTCCGTACACGAATCCTGATTTTGAGGAGCGCACTGGGGCTCCCGCAGTGGACTTTGAAGAGCTTCTAGAGCCTCTCGGTTCGATCCTACCCGGCCGCGGGGGCGCGACGTCCTATCATCGTGCAGCAGCAGCGATCCTCACTGCTGTCTTCGATGCTGCCGTTGGGAATATGCGATTGGAGGCACCCCTCCACGGTGGCAGAAAGCGGTTGGACATTCGTTATGACAATATTGCTCCGCGGGGATTCTTCCACTGGCTCGCGATGCATTATGACGCCGCCACGATTGTCGTTGAATGTAAGAACTATGCAGCAGACCCCGCGAATCCCGAACTTGACCAGCTGATTGGTCGGTTCTCGAACAACAGGGGGCGGATAGGTTTCCTGGTTTGTCGATCGATCAGCGACCGTGCGTTGTTCGAACAGAGGTGTCGAGATACGGCTGTGGACGGAAACGGCTTCATCATCGCGCTTGATGACGCTGACCTGAGAGACCTGGCGCACTGGGCAAAAGAGAACGCTGCGCTGAGCAGGACAGCGAGCCTCGCGTTCCCAATGCTCAGGGAGCGGTTTGGGGCGCTGATAGGGGAGGCGTAGAGCAAGAGGGGTCAGGACGCCGTTTGGCGCTCTGCCGATCGCCTTCCAAAGCCCCCGCGTTCACTCCTGCGAGTGCACGCGGGGGCTGTTGGGTTCATTGCTCGGATGCCAGCGCCCGTATCGACCGACGGGCGAGGAGTGCGGCGGCTGCAATCAGTTGTTTGCGTGCGTTCCTGCGTTCGGACGGTGGGAGGGCGTCGATCGCACGGGAGGCGGTGCGGCTCTCTCGGCACTCGCGGACGGCAGTCAGCGCAGCGCGGGCGGGGCCGCTCTGCTCAACTGCGGTGGGGCTGAGAGGCACCGAATCGAGGCGAAGTACGGCGGCGATCAGTGCTTCGACGTCAGGGCTAGGGGCTGGGCGGAGGCGTCCCATCAGGCCTCGCTCCTGTTGTCTTCAAGTTTGGCGGGTACAACGACGATGTCGGTGCGGAAGGCTCGCGCTGTGGGCCGCTGGAGCCGTAGTACGGCTGCCGAGACGCGTGAAACACGGCGTGCTCTCTCGGGGAGTGACCTGTCCCGGGTTTCCCGGACACCTGAGTTGGGGCGATGATCGTCCCGGAGAAGGAGTCCGTGATGCCTGCTGCGAAGCCTGAGGAGTTCCGTCGCCGCGCTGTGGCG
>NZ_QKTT01000025.1:0-29892 GCF_003234555.1 Curtobacterium sp. MCBD17_019
CGCCGTCCAGCAGATGAAGAAGCTCAAGGTCGCCACGGACGGCAGCAACGGCTACGTCAGCGACATGGACGCCAGCCGGCTGAACTCGTTCATCACCAAGGCGGCCCCGATCTTCTTGTCGATGAACTGGTTGGTGTACAGGTCGTCGGCCGTGAGCCCCGACTGGACGTGGCCGCCGGACTTCTCGAAGATCGGCGCCGCCTTGGTGATGAACGAGTTCAGCCGGCTGGCGTCCATGTCGCCGACGTAGCCGTTGCTGCCGTCCGTGGCGACCTTGAGCTTCTTCATCTGCTGGACGGCGAACGCACCGACCTTGGCGTCGTAGGTCCAGCCGTTGTTGTAGTCCTGCACGAGCGTGTCGATGAGGTCGTTCGTCGGTGTCGGGTTCTTGAAGTAGTCCACGTCGGCCTGCTGCATGACCGGCACGAGCTTCTTCAGGCACGGGGTGAGCTTCGCCAGGTCGCCCGAGCGGACGGACATGGTCTCGGGGTAGGGGTTCCACCCCGTGCTCGAGACGAGCGAGGAGTCGAGCTTCTTGCCCCAGGCCGCCACCTCGTGCTGGTAGATGTACGGCTCGGCGGTCGCGAAGCCCTGCTGCGCGTCCTTGCCGCCTGCGGTCACGAACTTCGACGGCGTGCCGTCGTAGCTGCCGTCCTGGACGCTCGTCGGCAGGTAGCCCGCCTGTGCCAGGTAGGTCATGTACGCGGCGCCGCTGAAGTAGCGGACGACGCCGCCCTTGGCCTTGAGCGCCTTGCCGAGGCTCTTGATGCTGTCGACGCTCTTGTACGTCGCCGGGTCCCACATGAGGACCATGGGCGACTCGTCGTTCTCGGCGAACACCGCGGTGGTGGGCAGGTTGCCGGAGAACTCGACGGCCTCGTCCGTGGAGACGTAGCCGAGCGTGATCGACTTGTCCTGGTACATCTGCGAGCTCACCGTGGAGTAGCCGATCGCGGGACCGCCCGCGCGGATCTCGAGCTGCACACCCGTCGACTTGCCGTTCGCCATGAGGTCGCCCGTGACGGACTTGCCCGAGGCGTCGATCTTCGGGTTCGCCCCGAGCATCTGGTAGAGGTGCCCGTGGTCGGCTTCGGGGTTCCAGTCCGTCTGGACGACGACGGTCGAGGGGCAGACGCCGGACAGGTCGACGGCCGGGCCCTTCGCGGCGGACGACGTGGTCGCGGCGCCGGCGCTGTCCGACGTGCTCGTCGAACAGCCGGTGAGGGCGAGGGCGGTGACGCCGAGGGCTGCGGCGACGACGCCGAGACGGGTTCTGCTGCGCATGGGTGCTCCGTTCGTGGTGCAGGTCGGGGTGGTGCGGGGTGCAGGGTGTGGTGGGAGGGGGAGACGATGGGGGCGGGAACTCAGCCGAAGTCGTGCCAGCGGCCGACGGCGAGACGCCCGATGAGGCCGAAGACGAGGAACACGGCGACGCCGAAGAGCGAGGCGACGATGATCGTCGCGTAGAGCTCGGGGCCCATGAGCCGCGACGCGGTCACCTGGATGAGGACGCCGAGGCCCGGGTTGCCGCGCTGGAAGAACTGGTCGCCGACGATCGCGCCGATCACCGAGAGCCCGGCCGACGTCCGCAGTCCGACGAAGATCGACGGCAGGGCGGCGGGGATCTGCAGCTTGAGCAGCTGGGCGCCGCGGCCGGCGTGCTGGAGCCGGAACAGCTCGCGCGCCCCGCGGTCGGCCGACTGCAGACCGAACAGCGTGTTCGACACCATCGGGAACAGCGCGATCATCACGGTGACGATGACGCGGCTGGCGAACTCGTACCCGAACAGGGCACCGATCAGCGGGACGAGCGCCAGGATCGGCACGCACTGGAGCACGACGGCGTACGGGTACAGCGAGTTCTCGAGCCACCTCGCCTGCGCCATCAGCATCGCCCAGACGACGCCGATGACGATCGCGATCGCGAGCCCGGTCAGGGACACCAGGGCCGTCCGCGCGAGCGCCTGCCACAGCTGCCCGTCGAACCCGGAGGGCGTGCCGTCGGGACTCGTGTCCCAGACGATCGCCTTGGCGACGAGGTGCGGGTAGGGGACGAGGAACGCCAAGTTCTTCGCCTTGTCGTAGTACGTCGCGGCGACGTACCAGAGGGCGATGAGGACGACGAACACGGCCACGGGTTGCCACCACATGACGGCGGGCCGTGTCCTGCTGCGTGTCTGGCGGGCGGCCGCTCGGGCGGTGCGGGTCTCGGCGACCTCCTGCAGCGTGACCATCAGCGGTGTCCTTCCCGGAGCGCGTGCGAGACCTCGCCGACGAGTTCGGCGAACTCGGGCGTGAAGCGGATGTCCGGGTCCCGTGGCATCGGGAACGGGACGTCGAAGCGTCGGACGACCGTGCCGGGACGGCCGGACATGACGATGACCTTCGTCGACAGGTAGACGGCCTCGGACACCGAGTGCGTGATGAACAGCCCGGCGAAGCGCTGTTCGACGAACAGGCGGAGCAGTTCGTCGTTGAGGCGCTCGCGCGTGATCTCGTCGAGCGCGCCGAAGGGCTCGTCGAACAGGAACAGCTCCGGGTCGAGGGTGAGCGACCGGGCGAGGGACACGCGCATCCGCATGCCGCCCGACAGCTGCTTCGGCAGGTTCGTCTCGAACCCGTTCAGTCCGACGAGGTCGATCGCCCGGCGCGCCTTCTCGGCCCGCTCCGCCTTGCCGACGTGGCCGAGTTCCGCGAGCAGCTCCACGTTCCCCTGCACGGTGCGCCAGGGGAGCAGGGTCGCGTCCTGGAACACGTACCCGATCCGGGAGGCCCCGACCGACGCGGTCCCGTCGGACGCGGTCTCGAGTCCGGAGGCGATCCGGAGGAGGGTCGACTTGCCGCAGCCGGACGGGCCGACGACGGACACGAACTCGCCGCGGTCGACCGTCAGGTCGACGCCCTGGAGGGCGATGGTCCCGTTCGGGAACGTCATCTCGACGTTCCCGAAGTCGAGCAGCGTGTCCGTCGACGTGACGGGCGCGGGTGCGGTGGTGGTCACGGCTACCTCTTCGTTCTGGTGGATCGGGCTGGGTCAGGCGGTGGGTGCCGGGGTGGCGGTTGCGGGGGTGGGGTCGGCGGGAACGGTGTCGCCGGGGGCGGTCGGCGCGGGGGTGGGCGCGGCGACGGAGCGGTGGACCTCGGTGACCGCGACGAGCCGGCCGTGCGCGACGACGAGCCGGTCCGCGGGGGCCTCGGCGATGGCCTCGATGAGGCTCGACGCGGCGATGGCCAGGAACTCGGCCCGCGCACCCGGCACCGCCCCGGCGGGCGGGAGGCCCATGACACTGCGGGCGCCGTCGCTGACGAGCCGGTACGCCTCCTCCGGCGTGAGGTGTCCCGCGGTCACGAGCAGCGAGGCGGTCTCGAGCGCGTCCGACCGCCCGACCGGGTTGAACGGGTCCCGCACGTTGTCCGCTCCGGCCGCCACCCGGACGCCGGCGTCGAGGAGCGCCCGGAGCGCCGTCAGACCGCGCGGCGTCGACACCGGGTGCTGCCAGCCCTGCAGGTACAGGTTCGTGATCGGGAGTGTGATGACGCCGAGGTCCGCGGCGAGCACGTCCTCGATCACCTCGGCGCGGCGCTGCGGCGACAGGGTGCCGAGACGCACGCAGTGTCCCGCCGAGTACTGCCGGTCCCGTGGCCAGTCCCGCACCGTCCGCGCGTAGCGGTCGAGCGTGACCGGGCCGTCGAGGCTCTCGTCGGCGTGCATGTCGACGCCGAGTCCGCGCCGCGCCGCGATCGCGAGGAGGCGGTCGAGATCGGCGTCCGGGTCGTCGGCGAGGTGCGGGGCACCGCCGACGAGGTCCACCCCGAGGTCGAGCACCGCTTCGATGTGCGCGTCCGGCGCGCGGTGACCGGCGAGTGCGACGAGCTCGATGTCCATGAGGCCGGCGAGTTCACGCCGCACCCGGAGCAGCGCTCGTGCGCCGCGGGTGGCCTGGTCGGTCGTGGCCGTTCCGTCGCCGCTGAGCACGTCGACGTGCGTGCGGACCGCGGTCGTGCCCGTGGCGAGCATCGCGAGGGCCTGGGTGCGGGCCCGGTCGGCGATGTCGTCGACGGTCATGTCCGCCGCGTGGGCGATCCAGGCGCCGATGGCCGAGCCGAGGTCACCGAGCGGGGGTCGGATCCGGTCGAAGCTCAGCGCCTTGTCGAGGTGCGCGTGGGGCTCCGCGGCGGCCGTGAGGAGCAGACGCCCCTCGAGGTCGAGGGTGGCGTCGGCGTCCGCCGTGAGCGTGCCGGCCGGGGCGACATCGGACACCGTGCCGCCCTCGATCGCGATGTCGACACGGCGCCCGTCGGGCAGCAGTCCGTGGCGCAGGAGTGCCAGTGGCCGGGGCAGTGTCGCGCTCACGGGATCCCTCCGCTCGTGTGCCAAAATGTTGATCGCATCAACATCGCCGATGCTAGGGCGGCCACGTTTCCCGCGCGTTTCGCCCCCGTTGCCGCATGTAACGACCCGCGACGCCGCCCGTAGGGGGCAGCACGATGGAGGAGCCCGTGGTCACCACCGAGGTCGTCGACCCCGACGCCGCCGGCACGCGCGTCGTCGACGAGCAGGCCCGCCGGATCGGCCAGCACATCCGTGAACTCCGACGTGGCCGGTCCCTGACGCTCGTGCAGCTCGCCGACCGGAGCGGACTGTCGCACTCGTTCCTCAGCCAGCTCGAGCGCGGTCACACCCGAGCGAGCATGGTGTCGCTCGACCGCATCGCCGGCGCCCTCGGCACGAGCCAGGTCGCGCTGCTCGCCG
Organism: Curtobacterium sp. MCBD17_019; assembly: GCF_003234555.1. Classification (NCBI taxonomy): domain Bacteria; kingdom Bacillati; phylum Actinomycetota; class Actinomycetes; order Micrococcales; family Microbacteriaceae; genus Curtobacterium; species Curtobacterium sp. MCBD17_019. Next base: position 4,754 of record NZ_QKTT01000025.1, read on the forward strand.
CCGGTGACCCGCAGCTCCGCGAGCCCGACGACCCGCGCCCCGAGGTCGTCCGCGCCCACGAGGGTGCCCGGAGCCCGTTCGCCCTGGGATCGGCCCGCCTGCTCGTGCACGGCGGCAGCCACGCGTTCGAGCCCCTCGAGTGGATCGGCGCGGACACCGATCCCGGCGAGCACTACGAACACCACGAGGACGAGTTCCTCACCGTCGTGGCCGGGGCGGTGCTCCTCGACCTCGCCGGGGACGTGACGCGGCTCGGCGTCGGCGACTCCGCGTACTACCGCGGCGGCACGCCGCACCGATGGTGCAGCGCCGACGGCGAGCGGTTCCACCTCATCGTCGTCAAGCAGACGCCCGCGCCGACCGGAGGTGCCGCATGAGCGCGCAGGAGGCCCGCATCGCCGTCCGGGTCGCGGCCAGGACCGCGGTGGCCCGGGACGTCGTCACCCTCGACCTCGCTCCGGTGGACGCGGCACCGCTGCCCGCCTGGACCCCGGGGGCGCACGTCGACCTCGAGGTGCGCCCCGGGCTCGAGCGGCAGTACTCCCTCGTCGCCACGACCGCGGACGGGCACTGGCGCGTCGCCGTGCTCCGCGAGCAGGAGGGCCGCGGGGGGTCCGCCGCCGTGCACGACGTCCTCGTGCCCGGCGAGACCGTGGCCGTCCGCGGTCCGCGCAACCACTTCGCGTTCGACCCCGCGCGCCCGGCGGTGTTCGTGGCCGGCGGCATCGGGATCACGCCGATCCTGCCGATGATCGCCCTGGCCGAGGCCGACGGCACCCCGTGGACCCTGCACTACGCGGGACGGGACCGGGCGGGGATGGCGTTCGCGGCGGACCTCGCCGCCGCACACCCCGCCGAGGTCCGGCTCTACCCGGGCGACGAGGGCACCCGGCTCGACGTGCCGGGCCTGCTCGCGGGACCCTCGGACGCGGTCGTCTACGCGTGCGGGCCGCGGCGGCTCGTGGACGCGGTCGTGGCGGCCGGCGCCCACCGCGGCCCTGACGCCGTCCGCGTCGAGCGGTTCACGGCCGCCGACGACGCCACCGCACCGGGGGAGCCGTTCGAGGCGGAACTGGCGCTGTCGGGGATCACCGTCACCGTGCCTCCCGACCGGTCGCTGCTCGACGTCGTCGAGGACGCCGGCGTGCTCGTGCTGTCGTCGTGCCGCGAGGGCACGTGCGGCACCTGCGAGACCCCCGTGCTCGAGGGGGAGGTCGAGCACCGGGACACCGTGCTCAGCGCCGAGGAGCACGCCGAGGGGCGGACGATGATGATCTGCGTGTCGCGGGCGCGCGGCGGCTGCCCCCGGCTCGTGCTCGACCTGTAGGGCCCATCGCTGCCGGAGGGCGCGCGCCGACGACGACTGCGCTGTCGCTGCTCGGCGCGCTCGTCGTCCGGGCGCGCCCTACGGCTGTGACGGGGACGGCGCCGCGTCGATCCGCTGCGCGCGGAGCTCGTCGACGAGTTCGGGACGCGAGCGCATGTAGCGGATCCCGGACTGCGTGCCCCACACGTACAGGCCGGCCGCGAGCACCGCGAGCACGACGGAGTCCCACGGCGCCCCGATGAGGCCGAGGCCGCCGAAGCTCCCGATCGCCGACATGCCGTAAACGACGGCGAGGTACGCGACGAGCCAGATGCCGCCGACGACCTCACCCGCACCGTGGTGCTGCAGGGCGTACGTGACCGCGTACCAGATGAGTCCGACGACGATGATCGGGATGGTGAGGACCAGCTCGGACCACGGCACCCAGTAGATGACGAGCGCGCTCACGACGAACGCGAACGGCGCGATCACCGACATCCCGGGCAGGCGTGCCGCGCGGTCCGCCAGACCCGACCGACGGAACGCGACGACCGACACGGATCCGATCGAGAACGTGAACGCGATGAGCGTGCCCGTCACGCCGATGATCGCGTGCCAGCTCGGCAGGGGGAGCAGGAACAGGATGCCCACCAGGAAGTTCGTGATGAGCGCCCGCCGCGGCACGCCGGATCCCGGGTGCACCTTGGCGAACCAGGAGGGGAAGAACCGGTTCTTCGCCAGGCCGAACATGTTGCGCGCGTTCGACGCCGTGAAGACGATGCCCGAACCCGACGGCGAGACCATGGAGTCGGCGATGAGGACCCAGTACAGCCAGGTCATGCCCAGGAGCATGGCGAGCTGCGCGAAGGGCGAGTTGAAGTCGATGCCGCTCCAGCCCTTGCCGAGCAGGTGCTGCGGCACGCCGAAGATGAACGCGAGCTGCAGCAGCAGGTAGAGCGCGATCGCCGCGAGGATCGTCGTGACGAGTGAGGCCGGGATGTTCCGGTGCGGGTTCCGGGCCTCGCCCGACAGCTCGACGATGTTGCGGAAGCCGGTGTAGGCGAACACCATGCCCGCGGTCGCGATGGTGCCGAGGGCCGCGCCGATGCCGTACGGGGCGAACCCGCCGCCGGCGGCGAAGTTGTGCGTGCCACCCGCGCCACCGCTGTGCGTGAACCCGCTCGCGAACAGCATGACGATGGTCAGTGTCGGGATGCAGATCTTGACCGCGGTGACGATGTTGTTGCTGCGTGCGAAGAACTGCACACCGAAGTAGTTGACGACGACGAACACCGCCATGAGGCCGATGGCGACGAGGATCCCGGGGAACGTCAGCTGGCCGTGGCGGAAGAGCCCGGGGATGTACGAGCTGGCGTACTGGACGACCCCGGACGCTTCGGTCGGCGGGTTCGCGACGTAGGTGACCCACATGCTCCAGCCCACGATGCTCGCGGCGAAGCGCCCGTTCGAGTACAGCGGGTACCGGACCAGCCCACCGGATTCGGGGTGCACCATGCCGAGCTCGGCGAACACGAGTGCGACCGCGAGCATGACCGCGCCGCCGATCACCCACGCGATGAGCGCTGCCGGCCCCGCCGTCTGTGCGGCGTACATCGCGGAGAACAGCCAGCCGGAACCGATGACGCTGCCGATTCCCGTGGCGACCAGGGACCAGTAGCCGAGCCGCTGCTTGAGGTGGCTGTCCTCGCTCGTGGCGGACTGGGGGACCGGACTCGCGCTGACCATGCACCCGTCGTACCCCGATCCACGTCGGTTGGCACGACTCGAGCCGCCCGTGGACCACGGCGCGCCGACATCCGGGAGGTCCGTGTCGGCATGTGCGACCGGTACAGTCCCGCGCATGATCGTGTGGATCAACGGCACCCACGGTGTGGGGAAGACGACGACGAGCGCGCTCGTGCAGCAGATGCTCCCGGACGCGCGCGTCCTCGACGCCGAGAAGGTCGGTGAGGTCCTCATGGACATCCGACCGGGCCTCCCGGCGACCGACGACTTCCAGCACTGGGCGCCCTGGCGACCGCTCGTCGTCGAGACCGCCCGACGCGTGCTGCAGTACACCGGTGGGATCCTCGTCATGCCGATGACCGTCCTGGTCGAGCGGTACTGGCGCGAGATCAGCGACGGCCTCGCCGCGCATGACATCCCGGTCCGCCACTTCGTCCTGCACGCCGACCAGGAGACGATCCGCGACCGGATCCAGAACGACCCGGTCCTCGGCCCGTCGACGTTCCGCTTCTCGCGCCTGGAGCCCTACGCCGAGGCCGCTCGCACCTGGCTCCACGCCGAGGCGGAGGTGGTCGACACGACGCACATCGACCCGACGCAGGCGGCGCAGCGGATCGCCGCAGCGGTCCGCGCCGGCTAGGGCCGGAGGCCTGCGGGCCCGTGCCCACGGGCCTCCCGATTCAGGGCCGCTCCGTGCCCTCGAGCGGGGCCCCGCCGAGCGCGGACAGCCGGGACAACCCCGCCTCGGCGACGAGCCGCTGGGCCAGCGGCCGAGCCCGCGCGACGGCCTCGGCCGGATCGACGCGCGTGACCTCGCCATCGGCGAGGCTCAGCTCGCCGTCGACCCACACGTCCTTGACCTCGCGGCTCCCGGCGACGAACACGACCGCCTGGTAGGGGTCGTGCACGTTCGCCAGCGCCGGGCTGTCGCCGTCGAACACGACGACGTCCGCGCGCTTGCCGGGCTCGAGCGAGCCGATCTCGCCGTCCATCCGCAGTGCCCGGGCGCCGCCGATGGTGCCCATCTCGAACGCTTCGCGGGCGCTCATCGCGGTCGCCTGCAGATCGCGGATCCGGGCGAGCAGCGCCGCGGTCTTCATCGCCTGCAGGAAGTCCTGGGAGTCGTTCGAGGCGGGACCGTCCACGCCGATGCCGACCGGGACGCCGAGGGCGCGGAGTTCGGCGACGGGCGCGATGCCGCTCGCCAGGATGCCGTTCGCGACCGGGTTGTGTGCGACGCCGACGCCGTGCTCCGCGTAGAGCTGCCGGTCCTCCCGGTCCACCCACACGCTGTGCGCGGCGATCACGGGGACGGCGAACATGCCGGTGGCCGCCGCGTGCCCGACGACGGTCTTGCCGGTGCGCTGTCGCGCCGCGGTGACCTCCTCGCGCACCTCGTGGATGTGGATGTGGATGCCGTGGCCGCCGTCCACCGCGTACCCGATGTGCTGCTCCCACGCGGCGTCCGTGTAGCGGCCGATGGAGGAGATCCCGACGCGGAACGAGCTGTACCGGCTCGCGGCCGTTGCCTCCTCCAGCACACGGAGTTCGTCGAGGATCGGCGCGGGCCCGAAGTCCCGGTCGACGTCACCGGACCCGAACGAGAGCACGCCGCGGAGCCCCAGCTCGTCGAGCGCCTGGACGACGCCCGGTGTGGCGGGGTCGCCCGGGATCGGGTCCGAGCAGAACATGTCGTTCGCCGTCGTCACGCCGCTGCGGAGCATCTGGATGCCCTGGAGCATCGTCCCCGCGTACGCCTTGTCCCGCGTCATGACCGGGTTGACGGGTGCGATGAGTTCCTGCAGCCACTCCCACAGCGTGTACTGCGAGCCGATGCCGGTGATGAGCCCCTCGCTGAAGTGCCCGTGCGTGTTCACGAACCCGGGCGTCACGATGTCGTACGCCCCGCCGCGGACGACCGCGTGTGGGTTCGCCGCCCGCAGGTCGTCGTAGGTGCCGACCGCCGCGATGCGATCGCCGTCGACGAGGACGGCACCGTCACGGATCGCGGCGGGCGTCGGCGAGGCGTCGGAGTGTGCGGGGACACCGGCGACGGGGACGGACTCGGGCGCTCCGGTGAGCACCCACCCGCCACGGATCAGGGTCTGGGCCATGCCTGTGACCCTAGGGGCGACGTGTTCCGGGGATGTTTCCGGTCGGTCACGAGCGTCGGCGGGTCCCGCCCCCTCGTCATCGCGCCGAAACACACCGCCACCGCCCGGAAACACTGCGCTGCTACAACGGCCCCATGCTCACCGTCACCGGCGCCGTCCGTGTCCTCGTCGATCCCGGCACGGAGCGCGGCGGCGACGTCGTCCTCGAGGACGGCCACGCGGAGTCCTCCACCCTCGACGCGACGGGCTGCGTCGTCACGCCCGGACTCGTGAACGCACACCACCATCTGTTGCAGACGGCGTTCCGCACCCTGCCCGGAACGCGTGGGGTCCCGATGGCGGACTGGCTCCCCGCGATGGCCGCCGCCTACGGACGAGTGGGGCACGACCCCGAGCTGTACGGACTGGCGGCGACCGTGGGAGCCGCCGAGGGCCTCCTGAGTGGCGTGACGACCATCGCCGACCACCACCTCAACTGGCCCACCGACGCCACGCCCGAGGACACCGTCGCGCTCGCGCGGGCGACGGCCGACGCCGTCCGCGCACTCGGCGGCCGACTCGTCTTCGTCCGCGGCTCCGCTCGTGACGACCCGGAGCAGGCCGCGGCGTCGGCCGACGCGATCGTCGGCGCCCTGCTCGACCTGGAGGCCGTGGGCGGCGTCGACCCGGACGGTCGCCTCCAGATCGCGGTCGGGCCGGCGGGCGTGCACTCCGACGCGCGCGAGACCTTCCTGGCACTCGGCGAGGTCGCCGCGCGCCACCGCCTCCGGCGGCGGACGCAGGCGAACGAACAGGTGGACACCGCCATCGCGCTCGAGCGGTACGGCCGACGCCCCCTCGACCTCCTGGAGGAGTGGGGCTGGCTCGCACCGGACGTCACCATCGCGCATCTGTGCGACGTCACGGACGACGAGATCACCCGACTCGCCGCGGCCGGTGTCACCGCGACGCACGCGCCGGGCTGCGACGTGCCGATGGGCTGGGGAATCGCGCCGGTCGCCCGCCTCGCCGACGCCGGGATCGCCGTCGGACTCGGGACGAGCGGTGGCGGGAGCAACGACGCCGGCCACCTGCTCGCCGACGCCCGTCTGGCCATGCAGGTGTCCGCGCTCGTCGGCCCGCAGCTCCCGGCCCGCCAGGTGCTCGGGATGGCGACCGCCGGGTCGGCGGCCGGTCTCGGTCGGCCGGAACTCGGTCACCTGGGTGCCGGGACCGCCGGTGACCTGTGCGTGTGGGACGTCTCGGGCGTCGCCGATGCCGGCGTGGACGACCCGGTCGCGGGCCTCCTCTGGGCGTCACCCGGTCGCCGTCCACGGCACGTCGTCGTCGGCGGCCGCGTCGTCGTCCGGGACGGGAGGCTCGTGGGCGCCGACGAGCGCGAGCTGGCGGCCCGGCTGCGGGAGCGGTTGGCTCGGACGCCTGCGGTGGCGTAGGAGGCCGCCAGCGTCACCAGGGCCGGGGAGCGCGACGCCGCCCTCGGACGGGAGACCCCGTGTGGCTCAGGCGGGCAGCTCGCCGAGCACGCGCCGCCACGCCGCGGTGAGCGTCTGGTACTCGTCGTCCGGGATCAGGTCGCGGACGCCGGCCGCGAGTACCGCGGAACGGACGGCTTCCTGCGCGCCGTCCTCGGCGAGTTCGTCGTCGTGGATGTGACGGAGGTCGCGTGCAGCCGCACGGCCGGCGTCCTGCGCGGCTTCGATCTCGTCGACTCGGCCCGCGGTACCCGCAGCGTGGAGCGCGTGCTCCCAGGCGGCGACGAGCTGCACGTTCGTGACGACGGGGACGTCGATGCCCCCCTGGATCTCGAACGCCCAGCTCGGCTCGGGCAGCACGATGTCCTCGTCGGCCTTCCACAGGCGACCGAGCGCCTCGGCCTCCTGCGCCGTGAGGGACCCGGCGCGCTCGATCATCGCCTGGAGGTGCTGCGCGTACGTCCGCTTCGACATCGTTGCCTTCCCGACCGCCGCCGGTGCGACGTGCCGTAGGTCATCCTGGCATCCCGACCAGCGAGGTGGCGGGAGACGGCGCCAGATCCGCGAGGACGAGGAAGCGGCGCCCTTGTCCAGGGTCGGGATGTGCTCGACTCCTCCGACCGCCTGACCCCGCCGCCCCAGCGCGTCCTGGTCGCCGGGCCGTCCGGCGCGGGCAAGACCACCTTCGCGCAGCAGATCGAACGCGTCGCCGGGTTGCCGCACACCGAGGTCGACGCGCTCTTCCACGGTCCGGGCTGGACGCCCCGACCTGACTTCGTCGAGGCGGTCGACGCGTTCACGCGCGAACCGAGGTGGGTCACCGAGTGGGCGTACACGTCGCAACTCGGCAACCTCGTGGTCTCGCGTGCGGACACGCTCGTCGCGCTCGACTACCCGGTGCTCCTGCACATGTCCCGCCTCGTGCTGCGGACGATCCGACGGTCGGTGCGACGCGTCGAGCTCTGGAACGGCAACGTCGAACCGCCGCTGCGGACGTTCTTCGGGAACCCCGAGCACATCATCCGCTGGGGCTGGAAGGGCCGCGCACGGATCAGAGCGAACGTCGTCGCCGCTGAGCGCGACTGGCCGCAGCTCCGTGTCGTCCGTCTCCGCTCGCAGCGCCAGGCGGACGCGTGGTTGCGGTCGCTCGCGCTCTGACGGACCGCACGACGATCAGCGCGACGGCGACGATGACGCCGATCAGGACCCCGACCCACACCTGCCACAACCGTGCCTCGGTGGTGAACAGGAGGACCGCGAAGTCCGCGAACTCGCTCGGCACCGTGAGCAGCGCGCGGGACCCGAGCGCGCCGGTCAGCGCCACGATCGAGGTCGGTCCGATCCACGCCAGCCCGAACGCGACGACGGCCCCGACGATCTGCCGACCGAACGGGCGCTGCCAGAACGAGCCGACCGCGACACCGACGGCCAGCCCGGGCAGCAGGTGGGACACGGACAGCAGATCCGCGGACCAGGTCGGCGGTGCCGTGGTCGGCCGGACGACGAGTGCGTCGGCCCAGTCCGTCAGCGTCGCCGCGGCGAGAGCGATGCCGATCACGGGCCCGGGGGCCGGAACAGCGACGACGAGCAAACAGGCGACGAGTGCGACCACGGTCGCCGACAGCGCGATGACCACCAACCCGAACAGATAGACCTGCTCCGGGGTGACGAACGTCGCCACGTACCCCGTCGGCCGACGGAGTCCGACCCCCGTGACGACGGCCGACTCGACGACCGCGACGAGGTCGAGCGCGAACACGCCGATCAGCGCGGCCAGCACCGTGCCGATCGTCCGTGGCACGCGCACGGCGCGGAACAGCACGCCGGCGAGTGCGCCGCCCACGACGAGCATCGACGCCATGAGCGCGACGTCGTACTGGCTGAACGGCAGGAGCGCGATCGGCATCTGGTGCGGCGAGGTCACGTCGGACGCCCAGAGGTTCTGCAGCGGCAGCCGCATGCCGGTGATGATCCACGGCAGCAACCCGACCGCCGCGGATCCGGCACCGACGGCGAGTGCGGTCGTGCGGCTCCGGCTGGTCGGTGCGACGGTCATCCGAGGACGCTAGCGGGACGGTGGCCGGCGCGACGTCCTCCGCCCGGTGGATCTGTGGGGCCGCGGAGGTGGGCAGGACGCGGAACGACCTCCACCGCATGGGCGGCGCGCGCCCGTCCCGCTACCGAGAGGCCCCAGTCCTCGACACGCGCCATCGGTTCGATCGTCACTTCTGGATGGGTGATGAACGTGCACGGCATGTGGAGACGGTACCGAGGCAACGCGCACGCGGCGGTGGTGCTGGAGGCCTGTCGACTGACGTCCACTCGGTCGTCCGGCCGAGCGACCTCGTCCGGGCGGCTGACGACGGCGGGGTCCCCGACGACGACGATCGTCCCACCAGCGCCCGGTCCGACACCGGAGCGAGGCGCGTCGACGGAGCGGACCGGCAGCGGTCCGACGGAGGGGAGTTGTGATGGACGACAGGTCGAGCGCGGCGGGGACGACATGGACCGCAGCAGGCACCGAGCACCCTGCACGAACAGCGCTGGTGGACGCGCAGTCGTCGGGGTTCGACCCCTGGGTCGCGTACTTCGAGGCGAACACCGCGCGACAGCAGCGACTCGAACGGGACTGGGACCGGTCGGCTCCCGTCGTGCTGAGCGACCGGCAGCGGCGTGGGTTGGTGCGGTCGTTCCAACGGCTCGAGCTCGGTGAGGGCGGCGACGGGGTCCGGCTGCTGTCCAAGGCGAGGGCGGCCGGCGACCCGGTGTACACGCGGGCCCTGGAGCTGCTCGTGTCGGAGGAGCAGAAGCACTCCGCGCTGTTCGGCGTGGGCCTCCGCCGGATGGGCGCACCCTCGCTCCGGAGGCACTGGTCCGACTCGGCGTTCACCCGACTGCGACGTCTGCTCGGGCTGCGCACCGAGATCGCGCTGTTCATGATCGCCGAAGCGGTGTCCGTCGAGTACTTCGAAGCGCTCGCGGACCACGCTCCCGATCCGATCCTGCGCGGGATCGGCGAGCGCATCCGGACGGACGAACGCGAGCACCTCCGGTTCCAGGTCGACGGACTCCGAGCCGGGTTCGCCGACGCCTCCGACCTCACGAGGGCCGCCGTCGGGGTCGCGTGGTGGGTCGTCGCCGTCGGAGCTGCGACGGTGTTGTGCGTCGACCACGCCGAGGCGCTCCGTGCATGCGGACGGCGACCGCTCGGCTACTGGGGTCGCGCACTCCGGCGGTTCCGTTCCGTCGCGCGGTCAGCCCTCTGGAGCGGGCCCTCCCGCGAACCGTCGGAACCGGACGACCGTCCGCACCTGCTCGGCCCCGAGGTGGCGATCGACGCGGCGAGCTGACCCGCGCGCACCGTCAGGCGCCTCCGCGACGCGGTGCCGACCACCCCGCTCAGCCCGCCTCCCCGCTCGCGAGCGCCCAGACCCGGTCCCGCGTCATCGGGAGGCGGTGGGGACGGACGCCGATCGCGTCGCGGACCGCGTTCGCCACGGCCGGCGCGACGGGGTTGTAGGGTGCCTCGCTCATGGACTTGGCGCCGAGGGGCCCGAGGGGGTCGTGCGTGACGGCGAACACCACCTCGGTCCGCGGCACGTCGGAGATCTTCGGGACCCGGTAGTTCCGGAAGCTGTCGGTCGTGACGCGGCCGGTGTCATCGAGCACGACCTCTTCGTACAGCGACGAGCCGATCGCCTGCGCGGTGCCGCCCTCGACCTGGCCGCGGAGCTGTTCGGGGTTCATCACGGTGCCCGCGTCGACCGCCTGGACGCTCTGCAGGATCCGGACCTCGCCCGTCGGTCGATGCACCGCGACGCGGATCCCGTGCACCGTGAACGCCACGGATCGCGGCGTGCCGTCGTGGTGGCCGTGCGCGACGAGGGGACCGTCGGCGAGGAGCTCCGCGGCGGACACGAACTCGTGCCCGATCCGGATGCCGTCCGGTTCGACGGCCACGCTCGGCCCGAGGATGCCCGACGCCGTCCGCGGAGTCCGCGCTGCGACGACGTCGAGGGCCCGGGCCGTCATCGCCTCGCGTAGGTCGAGGGCGGCCGCGTACAGGGCCTTGCCCGCGACGACGACCCCGGCCGAGCCGAACGCACCCGTGTCGTGCCGGGCGGCGTCGGTGTCCGACTGGTGGATGTCGACGCGATCGGGGGTGGTGCCGAGGGCCGTTGCGACGAGCTGCGCGTGCACCGTCGTCGTGCCGTTGCCGAACTCGGCCGTCCCGACGCCGATCCGGTAGCGCCCCTCGGACGTCAGCGCCACGGTGGCGTGGGCGTGGTGGCCGCGCGGGGGCAGGGTCGCGATCGCCGCCAGCGCCATGCCCGATCCGAACGCCCAGTCGCCGGACGCGGGGTCAAGCGCGGGGCCGTCCATCCGCGGCACGAGGGCATCCCGCGCGGCGGTGTCGGGTCCGGTCCGCAGGGCGCCCTCGACCAGGTCGATGCACTGGTCGAGTCCGTAGCTGCCGTCGAAGTGCAGGTCGGACTCCTCGTCGGGGTCGGTGACGACGAGCGGATCACCCGGCACGATGACGTTCCTGCGGCGCATCGTGAACGGGTCGATGCCGAGGCGGCGCGCGAGTTCGTCCATGGCGGACTCGATCGCGAACACGACCTGCCCGAGTCCGTAGCCGCGGAACGCCCCGCCGGGCAGGTTGTTCGTGTAGACGGACTCGGCGTCGACGCGCTTGGCCGCGCACCGGTACACGGCGACGGACTCGCTCACCGAGTGGAACATGACGCCGATGCCGTGGTTGCCGTAGGCACCGGTGTCCATGGTCTCGTCGACATGGAGGGCCGTGAGGACCCCGTCGGCGGTCGCACCGAGTCGGACCCGCACGCGCATCGGGTGCCGCGTCGGGGCGATCGTGAACTCGTCGCGTCGCGCGTACTCGTACTGCACGGTCCGACCGGTCCGGAGGACGGCGAGCGTCACGAGGTCCTCGGTCAACATCTCCTGCTTGCCGCCGAACCCGCCGCCCACCCGCTTGGCGAGCACCCGCACCCGCTCGGGGTCGAGTCCGAACACGCGGGCGATCTCGTCGCGGACCAGGAACGGCACCTGCGTCGAGGTCCGGAGCACGAGTCGGCCGTCGTCGTCGAACCACCCGCGGGTCGCGTGGGTCTCGAGCGCCGCGTGCGAGACACGGCCGGTGGTCCACTCGCCCTCGACGGTCGCTGCCGACGCGGCCAGCGCGGCCTCGACGTCCCCGGTCTCGTCGTGGAACGCGGCGACGACGTTCCGACCCGGCTCCGCGATCCGGTGCTCGTCCGTGGTCTTGTCGCCGTGCAGGAGCGGCGCGCCCGGAGCGCGGGCGGCGTCGGGGTCGTGCACGCTCGGCAGCACCTCGTACTCGACGCGGATGTGCTCGCACGCCTGTTCGGCGATGCGCACGCTGTCCGCCACGACGGCCGCGACGCGTTGCCCGCGGAACCGCAGCACGCGGTCGAACACGCGGGTGTCGTCGGGGTCGTCGAGCCGCGACTCGTGGCGTCCGGTGGAGAACAGGACACCGGGGTCGTCGTGGTGGGTGAGGACCGCGTGGACGCCGGGCAGGGCCTCCGCGTCCGTGACGTCGATCGCGGTGATGCGTGCGTGGGGGTGGGGGCTGCCGAGCACCGCGACGTGCAGGAGCGCCTCGGTCTTCCGGACGTCGAGCGTGTACTCCTCGCGGCCCGTCACGATGCGCATCGCCGCCGGGGCGGCCACCGAGGTGCCGACGGCGTCGCCGGTGGTCGGCGTGCAGGTGTTCCGCACACCGGCGAGCGCGTCCTCGATCGCCCGGTAGCCGGTGCAGCGGCAGAGGTTGCCCTTGAGCTTCCGGTGCAGGTCGGCGTGGTCGTCCTCGGTCAGGGTCGACGCGGTGACGACGAACCCGGCGGTGCAGAACCCGCACTGGAACGCGGCCGCGTCGGCGAAGGCACGCTGCACGGGGTGCGGGTCCTCCGGCGTCCCGAGCCCCGCCGCGGTGGTGACGGTCGCACCGTCGAGCCGATGGGCCGGCGTGATGCACGCGTGCACGGGTGTGCCGTCGACGAGGACCGAGCAGGCACCGCAGTCGCCGGAGTCGCAGCCCTTCTTGACGGCCGTCACGCCGTGCTCGCGGAGCAGGGTCCGGAGGACCTGACCGGGCTGCGGGGCGACCTCGAGCTCGGCGCCGTCCACGTGGAGCCTCACGACGCCTCCTCGGTCCGGCCGGTGGGGCCGCCGACCGACGCGGCGGCCTCGTCCCGGAGTTCGTGTGCGAACCGCACGCTGACCGCGCGGCGCCACGCGGGGCTCCCGTGTGGGTCGTCGTACCAGTCGGTGACGTCGGCGAGCACGGCGGCCAGCGCGTCGTGCGATGGGACCGCGGCGAACCGGAGCACGACCGGGCGCGGTGTCGCGGCGGTGACGACGAGCGTGAAGCCGCCGAGGACGCCGGAGGACCCGGGCGGGCCCGACCGACCCGGACGCCCCCAGCGCGCGGTGACGAGCGCCCCCGACCGTCCGTGCGGGCTGAGCGACACCCGTCGGTACCCGGTCTCGTGGCGGAGCGCGGCGACCGGGACCTCGAACGCCCGCAGCACCTCGCCGTCCCGCAGGTCGAGCGTCCGCACGCCCTGCACGAGGTGCTCGACGGCCGTCCGGTGCTCGGCCCCGTCGGGGGTCCACACGACGGCCGTCGCGTCGAGCGTCGCGAGGAGTGCGATCATCGCTCCCGCGGGGAGCCCGACCGCGACGTTCCCGCCGACCGTCGCCGCGTTCCAGATCTTGAACGAGGCCAGGAGCGCGTTCGCGCACCGACCGATGAGCGGCCACGCGGTCCAGTCCGGGTCGGGGGCGGTGCGGACGAGGGTGGCGATCGTGCAGGTCGCGGCGATCGTGAGCGTCTCACTCGTGCGTTCCACGTCGGGCCAGCCGAGCGTCGTGAGGTCGACGAGCCCGGTCAGGCCCGGCTGCTCCTCGGAGTGGAGCCAGGTGCCGCCACCGAGCGGTCGCTCACCGGGTGCGAGGGCGAGGTCGTCGCGGTGTGTGGGTGTCCGCACGGTGCGGACGGTGACGAGGTCCATGGACGGATCCGATCTGCGGGAGGGGGACGGGGACGCGCGGGACGACCGGACCTCGGCCGTGCGCGATCATGCCCCGGTTCCACGCCGCGAGCGGTCGTCGGTGCGTGACCATGGCGACCTCCCGTCCCGGATCCGGGCTCGCCGCCGGACCTCGTGTGCAGCGACGCTACGGTCGGCGTGTTTCGGCCGAGGGGTCGGCGTGTTTCGGCCCGGTTACGGCTGGCGGGGTGTCGGCCCACCCGCCGAGACATGCCGGAAACACGGCTGTGCGATCCTCCCGACATGCAGCCTCAGCGAACCGATCCGGGAGGCACGGTGCACGCGACCGCGCCGGTCGCCGTCCGCGGCCACCACGTCTGGACGGGCGGCGCGTTCCGTCCGGCCACGGTCCTCGTGCGGGACGGCCTCGTCGACGCCGTGCTGCCCCTCGACGCGCCGGTGGAGGTGCCGGTCGTCGAGGTCTCGGCCGGCCGCGTGCTGCTCCCGGGGCTCGTCGACACGCACGTGCACGTGAACGAGCCGGGCCGGACGGAGTGGGAGGGCTTCGCGTCGGCCACCCGTGCCGCGGCGCTCGGCGGGGTCACGACCATCGTCGACATGCCGCTCAACTCGGTGCCCCCGACCACCACCGTCGACGCACTCGCCGTCAAGCGGGAGCGGGCCGAGGGTCGGGTCGCGGTGGACGTCGGGTTCTGGGGCGGCGCCGTCCCCGAGAACCTCGGTGCGCTCCGGCCCGTGTGGGACGCCGGCGTGTATGGCTTCAAGAGCTTCCTGGCACCCTCGGGCGTCGACGAGTTCGGCCACCTCGACGCCGACCAGCTCCGGCGTGCACTGGCGGAGATCGCGGCGTTCGACGGCGTGCTCATCGTGCACGCCGAGGACCCCGCGCACCTGGCGGACGACGGAGCCCTCGGCACCGGGTACGGCGCGTTCCTGGCGTCGCGGCCACCGGCCGCCGAGGAGGACGCGATCGCCCGGGTGATCGACGGCGTCCGCGCGACCGGGGCACGGGCGCACGTCCTGCACCTGTCCGACGCCGGGGCGCTGCCGATGCTCCGTGCCGCCAAGGACGAGGGCCTGCCGATCACGGTCGAGACCTGCCCCCACTACCTGACGATCGACGCGGAGTCCGTGCCGGACGGCGCGACCGAGTTCAAGTGCTGCCCGCCGATCCGCGAGGCGGGCAACCAGGACGCCCTGTGGGCGGGCCTGCTCGACGGCACGATCGACATGGTCGTCACCGACCACTCGCCGTCGACGGTCGACCTCAAGCGGGGGAGCGGCGGCGACTTCGGCCTCGCGTGGGGTGGCATCGCGGGCCTCCAGGTCGGGTTCCGCGCGACGTGGACCGAGGCGGCCCGGCGGGGTGTGCCGCTGGAGCGGATCGTGCCCGCGTTCACCACCGGGCCGGCCGCCCTCGTCGGCATGACCGACCGTGCGGCGATCGCGCCCGGCGCCGTCGCGCACCTCGTCGAGTTCGACCCCGACGCCGAGGACACCGTGCACGTCGAGGCGCTCGAGCACCGCAACCCGATCTCGGCCTACGACGGACGGACCCTCCGTGGCCGCGTCACGCGCACGTGGCTGCACGGCGCGCAGATCGCGACCGCCGACCAGGGCGTGACCGCAGTCGCAGGACGGCTGCTCCGCCGTGCCTGAGCCGCAGGGGGGACGCGCCGTGGAGCGGGCGGACGTGACGGAGTGGGGGACGGTCCTCCCGGACGGCGTCCTGCAACCCGGGTCCGGACCGGTGCGGGGCGACCACCTCGTCGAAGCGCGACCGGGCGACGTGCTGTGGGGGCGCCTCCCGGCGCGTGACGACCGGCCGGTCACGACCGTGCAGCCCGGCGACACCGTGACGTTCGACACCGTGAGCCACGAGGGGATCCTCGCGGACCAGGGCGGCGATCCGGTGGCGTTCTTCGCCCGGCACGGCGTCCCGCGGGAGTTCGTGCTCGACGACGCCGTCGCGATCACCGAGGAGCTCCGTCGCGACCCGGTCGACGGGCCGCACGTGGTCTCGCGGCCGGTCGCCGTCGCGGGCGCGGAGCCCGGCGACCTCGTGTCGATGACGCTGCTCGAGGCGCTGCCCCGCGTGCCGTACGGGATCGTGTCGAACCGGCACGGCCGCGGGGCGCTCCCGGGCGAGATGCCGCGGGGCGAACTGCCCGTGAGCGTGTTCGCGGACGTGGTCGAGCGCGACGGCGAGCTGCGCGGCCGTCTGCCGGTCGCCGAGGACGGTCCGCGCCTCGTGACGTTCCCGCTCCGGCCGTTCCTCGGGATCGTCGGCGTGCAGGTGTCCGACGACCTCCGCCCGCACTCGGTGCCGCCCGGCCCGCACGGCGGCAACCTCGACATCGCGCTGCTCACCGCCGGGACGACGCTGCACCTGCCCGTGCAGGTCCCGGGCGCCGGGGTGTACGTCGGCGACCCGCACTTCGCGCAGGGGGACGGCGAGGTCGCGCTCACCGCCATGGAGGCCTCGCTCCGCGCCACGTTCCGGGTCGACGTCGTGCCGCGCGAGCGTGCGCTGCAGGAGTTCGGTGAGCTCGCCGGACCGCTCGGCGAGACCGCGGAGTACCTCGTGCCCACCGGCCTCGACGCCGACCTCGACGAGGCCGTCCGGCGGTGCGTCCGCCAGGCGATCACGCTCCTCCGTGCCCGGTGGGGTGTCGACGAGCACATCGCGTACGCGTACCTCAGCGCCGCGACCGACTTCCGCGTGTCGCAGGTCGTCGACCTCGTGTGCGGGGTGCACGCGACGATCCGCGTGGCCGACTTCGCCGCGGTACCCCGTGCCGCGGTACCCCGTCCGGCGGTGCCCCGTGACCGGTGAGGTCGGCGGGGTCGACCCGCGCGCGACGGTGGCCGGACCGAGCTGGCCGGAGGGCCTGCACGCGGCGTTCGAGCGCTACGAGGCGGCCCTGCTCGCCGACGACGTCGCGGTCCTCGACGCGCTCTTCGAGCCGGGGCCGGAGACCCTCCGCGCCGACGCGGCCGGGCTGCTCGTCGGACACGACCGGATCAGCGCCTTCCGCTCGTCGCGTGGCGGTGTGCCCGGGCGGAGCATCGGACGGACCGAGCTGCGACCGCTCACCGACGACGTCGTGCTGGTGGTGGCCGAGTCGCACGTCGACAGCGGCGGCCGGGGCATCCAGACCCAGCTCTGGCGCCGCACGGAGGGCTCCTGGCGCATCGCCGCCGCGCACGTGACCGGCCGGGCACCCGCGTTCGACCGGACGATCTGGCGCGTCGTCGGCGACCCCCTGGTGCCCGGCGCGTCGGTGCCGGCGCCGGACCGAGGAGCGCGGGACCCAGCGCTCCCGCTCGCCGGTACCGCGCTCCCGCTCGCCGGCGTCCGGGTCGCGGTCAAGGACCTGTTCGCCGTCCGCGGGCAGGTGGTCGGTGCGGGGAACCCGGTGTGGGAGCGCGAGGCCCTGCCGGCGACCACCCACGCTCCGGCCGTCCGTGCCCTCCTCGACGCGGGCGCCTCGATCACCGGCATCGCCCGGACCGACGAGTTCGCCTACAGCATCGCGGGCCGCAACGCGCACACGGGCACCCCGCCGAACGGCGCGGCGCCGGACCGCATGCCGGGCGGCTCGACCTCCGGTCCGGCGGCCGCCGTCGCGCTCGGCCAGGCGGATCTGGCGCTCGGCACCGACACGGCCGGGAGCGTCCGCGTCCCCGCCTCGTACCAGGGGCTCTGGGGGCTCCGGACGACGCACGGTCTGGTGGACCGGGAGGGACTGCTCCCGCTCGCGCAGTCGTTCGACACGATCGGGTGGCTGGCCCGGGACGCCGCGACCGTCCGCGCCGCCGCGGTCGCGTCCGGTGCATCCGGCCCCGCCGATGCGCCCCCGGACCGAGACGCCGCCGACCCGCCCCTCGACGCCGCCGACCTGGTCGTGTCCCGAGCGCTCCTCGACGCGGTCCAGCCCGCGACCGGCGCTGCCTTCCGGCGGTGGCTCGCGGCGGCCCGGCTCGAGCCCGACGAGGTCGCGCTGCCGCCGCTCGACGAGCTCGCCGAGACCCTCCGCGTCGTCCAGGCCGCCGAGGCGTGGCGGAACGACGGTGCCTGGGTGACCGGGCACCGCGACGCCCTCGGCGTGGACGTGCTCGCCCGCTTCGACGCTGCCGCCGCCGTGGACGCCGCGGCCGAGGCCACGGCCCGCCGCCGACTCGCCGAGCTCCGCACCGCGGTCCGGACCGCGCTCGACGGACGGGTCCTGTGCCTCCCGACCGTGCCCGGCCCCGCGCCGCTGCGCACGGCCGACGCGGCGGACGTCCAGGTGGTCCGTGCCGCGACGCTCCGCATGACGGCCGTCGCCGGGGTGGGCGGTCTGCCCGCGGTGTCCGCACCGTTCCTCATGGTCGACGGCGCACCCGTGGGCGTCTGCCTCGTCGGCCCACCGGGACGCGACGTGGCGCTGATCGACCTCGCCGTGTCGCTCGGCACGCCGCGGCGCTGAGCGGCAACCGGTCGGCGGCACCTGTTACACGCCTGAAACGACCGGCCCAGTAGCGTCGACCCTGGAACGGAAGGAACACGTATGCAGCCAGTCGACCCGCCCGCACGACTCCTCATGGGTCCCGGCCCGGTCAACGCGGACCCGCGCGTGCTCCGGGCGATGTCGACCCCGCTCGTCGGGCAGTACGACCCGTGGATGACCGCGACGATGACCGAGACGCAGGGCCTGTACCGCCAGGTGTTCGGCACCGACAACGACGCCACGGTGCTCGTCGACGGCACCTCGCGCGCCGGGATCGAGGCCGCGCTCGTGTCCCTGCTGGCGCCGGGTGACCGGGTGCTCGTGCCCGTGTTCGGGCGCTTCGGCCACCTGCTCGTCGAGATCGCCACCCGCGCGCAGGCCGAGGTGCACACGATCACGACCGACTGGGGCCAGGTGTTCCCGCCGTCCGTGATCGAGGAGGCGATCATCGCGACCCGGCCCACGGTCCTGGCGATCGTGCAGGGCGACACGTCGACGACGATGAACCAACCGCTCGACGAGCTCGGCGCGATCTGCGCCCGGCACGGCGTCCTGCTCTACACGGACGCCACGGCGAGCCTCGGCGGCAACGCGTTCGAGATGGACGCCTGGGGGATCGACGCGGTCACCGCGGGCCTGCAGAAGTGCCTGTCCGGCCCCTCGGGCAGTGCGCCCCTCAGCCTGTCCGACGCCGCCGTCGCGGTCGTGCGGTCACGGCACTCGGTCGAGGCCGGCATCCGCGAGCCGGGCGACGACGTGCAGGACGACCCGATCCGGTCGAACTACTTCGACCTCGGCATGGTCCTCGACTACTGGGGGCCGCGACGCCTCAACCACCACACCGAGGCCACGAGCATGCTCTACGCCGCGCGCGAGTGCGCCCGGGTGCTCCTCGACGAGGGGCGCGATGCCTTCGCCGCCCGGCACGCCCTGGCCGGCACCGCGATGCTCGAGGGCGTCCGCGCGCTCGGCCTCAGG
Organism: Curtobacterium sp. MCBD17_019; assembly: GCF_003234555.1. NCBI lineage: Bacteria > Bacillati > Actinomycetota > Actinomycetes > Micrococcales > Microbacteriaceae > Curtobacterium > Curtobacterium sp. MCBD17_019. Next base: position 23,924 of record NZ_QKTT01000025.1, read on the forward strand.
GTGTTCGGCGACGTCGCCCACAAGATGCACAACGTCGTCGCGGTCGAGATCCCCGAGGGCGTCGTCGGCGACCGGGTCCGCTCCGCCCTGCTCGAGGACCACGGCATCGAGATCGGCACCTCGTTCGGGCCGTTGCACGGTCGTGTCTGGCGGATCGGCACGATGGGGGTGAACGCCCGGAAGGACGCCGTCGTGACGACCCTCGCCGCGCTCGAGCAGTGCCTCCGTCGTGCGGGCGTCGCGGTTCCGCAGGGGGGCGGTGTGGACGCCGCGCTCGACGTCTACGCGGGCGTGCGCGCGACGCCGACCGTGGACCGGGAGGCACGGTGACGGAGCCGACCCGCGCCTCCCGTCCGGCGGCGGCACGGGCCGCGACGATCGCCGACCGCTGCGACGAGCTCGCCGCCGTGACCTCGATGGAGGGCGGCATCCGCCGCGTGTACCTGTCCGCCGAGCACGCGCGGGCGAACACGATCGCGGCCGGGTGGATGGAGCAGGCGGGGCTGCGGACGTGGCAGGACGCCGCGGGCAACCTACACGGACGGGTGGCGGCGCTCGGTGCCGACGGTGATCCCCGACCGGTGCTCCTCGTCGGCTCGCACCTCGACACCGTGGTGGACGCCGGACGGTACGACGGCATCGTCGGCGTGCTCATGGGCATCGCGCTCGTCGAGATGCTCGGTGACCGCGTCCACGACCTGCCGTTCGCGATCCAGGTCGTCGCGTTCTCGGACGAGGAGGGCACCCGCTTCGGCAAAGCACTCCTCGGTTCCTCCGCGGTCGCCGGCGTGTGGAACGACGCGTGGTGGGACCTCGCCGACGGAGACGGCACGACGCTGCGCGACGCGTTCACCGCGTTCGGGCTCGACCCCGCCCGGGTCGGGGAGGCCGCCGTCGACGCCGGATCGCTCGCCGGGTACCTCGAGGCCCACATCGAGCAGGGCCCGTTCCTCGACCGGTCCGGGCAGGCACTCGGTGTCGTCACGAGCATCGCCGCTGCGCGACGGTTCAGCGTCGAGGTCGTCGGGGAGGCCCGGCACGCGGGCGGGACACCGTACGAGATGCGCCACGACGCGCTGCTCGGCGCGGCCGAGGTGGCCCTCGCGGTCGAACGGACCTGCGTGGCCGAGCAGCACATCGGTACCGTCGGCACCATGACGGTCGAACCCGGCGCGGTGAACGTCATCCCGGGGCACGCGCGGCTCTCCGTCGACCTCCGAGGCGAGTTCGACGACGGACGGGACCGTGTGTGGGACGCCCTGGTCGCGGAGTTCGACCGGATCGCGGACCGCCGCGGCCTGACGATCACGCCGACCGAGGTGCACGCCGCGCCCGCCGTGTTCTGCGCACCGCGGCTCATGGACGCCGTCCGGACGGGCATCCGGGCGACCGGCGAACCGACCCCACCGGAGCTGTTCTCGAAGGCGGGCCACGACGCGATGTCGCTCGGCCTCGTGACGGACGTCGCGATGCTGTTCCTCCGGAACCCGGACGGCATCAGCCACCACCCCGACGAGTTCGTGTCGGTGGCGGACATCGCCCTCGGGCTCGACGCGCTCGTCGCCGCGGTCGAGGCGCTGGCGGCGGCGGAGGTCGGCCCGTGACGGCGCCGGACCTCCGGAGTCGGATCGCCCGGGTCTGGGACGACCTCACCCCGGCCGAACGACGGGTCGCGGCCGTGGTCCGGGACGACCCCGAGCTCCTCGTCCTCCGCACCTCGGCGGAGACCGCGGCCGAGGCCGGCACGTCGAAAGCGACCGTCAGCCGGCTGGTCCGCGCGCTCGGCTACCGCGACGCCGCCGACGTCCGCGAGGCACTCATGGCCGCCCGCGGTGCCGGTCTGCCCTGGTCCGCCGAGGACGCCGCGCACGTCGACGCGCGCGAGGTCGAACGCCGGAACCTCGACGCCGCGTTCGCCTCCCTCGGCCGGGCCGACCGGGCGGGACTCGCGCGCCGCATCGTGCACGCCCGACGCGTCACCGTGGTCGGGGTCCGCAACGCCCATCCGATCGCGCTCCAACTGCGCGCCCAGCTCGCCCAGGTCCGCGCCGACGTGCGACTCGCTCCCTCCGCGGGCCAGAGCGTCGGCGAGGACGTTACCGACGTCGGGGCACAGGACCTCGTGGTGGTCGTGACCGTGCGTCGGCACGCCGCGGTGGTCGGCGCGCTCGTCGAGCAGTGCGTCGCGAACGGTGCCGACGTCGTCGTCATCGCCGACCCGACCGCGGCGGTGCTCGCAGCGTCCGCACGCACCCTCGTGCTGTGTCCGGTCGACTCGCCGTCCGCCTTCGACAGCCTCGCCGCGATGGCGGCGGTCGTCGCGGCCATCGCGAACGACGTGTACGACGCGAGCGGACCGGCGGGACGCGACCGCGTCGCCGCCATCGCCAGCACCTACGCCGCGCTCGGCGAACTCGACGAGGGCGACCGTCGGCGCCCCACAGGACGACCGGGAGGCCCGCAGCGGCACCCGGGGGAGGACCGCCATGGACGTGCCTGAGTTCGACGCCCTCGACCCGGACGCCGCCGCGGCGCTCGTCCGGAGCTGGGCCGACGTCCCGCGCTGGGTGGACGCGGTCGTGGCCGCCCGTCCGTACGCGACCGCCGCCGCGCTCGCGCAGCGCGCCGGCGACCTCGCGGCCGGCTGGACCGACGACGAGGTCGACGCCGCGCTGGCCGACCACCCCCGCATCGGCGACCGGCCCACCGGCACGGGTGCGAGCGCCGCGGCGTCACGGACCGAGCAGGCCGCCTCCGCCGACGCGGACGCGACGACCGCGACCGCGATCCGCGACGGCAACGTCGCGTACGAGGCGCGGTTCGGCCGGGTGTTCCTCATCCGCGCCGCCGGCCGGACGGCCCCCGAGATCCTCGCCGAGCTCCGACGGCGACTCGACGACGACGACGACACCGAGCGGGCCGAGGTCGCGGAGCAGCTCCGCGCGATCGCCCTGCTCCGGCTCGAACGGAGCATCGGATGAGCCACCTCAGCACCCACGTCCTCGACACGACGCACGGGAGGCCCGCCGCGGGCATCGCCGTCACGCTCACCGACGCCGCGGGCTCCGTGGTCGCGGTCGGCACGACGGACGAGGACGGCCGGGTCGGGGACCTCGGCCCGGACCTCCTGCCGCCCGGCGCGTGGACGCTGACGTTCGCCACGGGGGAGCACTGGGCGCGACTCGGGTTCCCCGTATTCCACCCGCGCGTCGACGTCACCTTCGTCGTGCCCGAACCCCCGGCGGGCCACTACCACGTGCCCCTGCTCATCAGTCCGTTCGCCTACTCCACCTACCGAGGGAGCTGACCCCATGACCGACACATCCAGCGTGCACCTGGGCCCGAACCAGTACGGCAAGGCCGAGGTCCGCCTCGTCCGCGTGACGCGGGACACCGACCGGCACGAGATCGAGGACCTGACGATCACGACGCAGCTCCGCGGTGCCGCCCTCGCCGACTCGTACACGTCGGGCGACAACGCGAAGGTGGTGGCGACCGACACGCAGAAGAACACGGTCTACGCGTTCGCCCGCGAGCACGGCGTGCACAGCCCCGAGGAGTTCCTGCTCCGTCTCGGCCGACACTTCACGAGGGCGTTCGACTGGTACGAGGGCGCGACGTTGACCGCGGACCAGCACGGGTGGGCGCGCATCCCGGTGGACGGCCGCGACCACGACCACGCCTTCGTCCGCGCCGGCAGCGGCACCCGCACCGCGGTCGTGCAGGTCGACGGCGACGACGTGCACGTCCTCGCGGGCGTGACCGACCTGACCGTGCTCAAGTCGACGGGGAGCGAGTTCCACGGGTTCCCCCGCGACCGCTACACCACGCTCGCCGAGACCGACGACCGGATCCTGGCGACCTCGGTGACGGCGCGCTGGCGGTACCTGCCCGAGGCGGTCGAGGCGGGCATCGACTGGAACGCCACCCACGCGGGCGTCCTCGAACGCATGCTCGCGACCTTCGCCGACCTCCACTCGTACGCGCTGCAGCAGACGTTGTTCGCGATGGGCCGCGCCGCGATCGAGGCGTTCCCCGAGATCGCCGAGGTCCGCTTCTCGATGCCGAACAAGCACCACTTCCTCGTCGACCTCGCGCCGTTCGGCCTCGACAACCCCAACGAGGTGTTCTACGCCGCCGACCGCCCGTACGGACTCATCTCCGGCTCGGTGGTCCGCGACGGCGTCGCCGAGGCCCCCGCCGCGTGGACGTCGGTGCCCGGGTTCGTGTGACCACCGACGCCACCGGGGAGCGTCCCGGCAGCACGGTCGTCGGCCTCGTGCTCGCCGCCGGCGCAGGCTCCCGCATGGGCCGACCGAAGGCACTCGTCCGGGGTGCCGACGGACGCCCCTGGGTCGAGCGCGCCGTCCGGACCCTGCTCGACGGTGGCTGCGGGACCGTCGTCGTGGTCCTCGGAGCGGCCGCCGATGTCGCACGGCCGCTCGTACCCGACCATCCGGCCGTCCGGGTCGTCGTCGCCGACACCTGGGCGGAGGGGCTGGGGGCGTCGCTCCGCGCCGGACTGGTCGCGGTCGCCGACGGCGACCGCGCACCCGACGGTCGCTCATGTGACGACGACCGCTCGTGTGACGATGACGGTGCACGAGGCGCCGTCGACGCGGTCCTCGTGACCCTCGTGGACCTCCCTGAGCTCCCCGTCGCTGCCGTCCGACGCCTGCTCGAGGTGGACCCGCCCGGTCCCTCCGGACCGCACGGAGGCCGCCGTGCCCGCCTCCGGCAGGCGGTGTTCGGCGACCGACCCGGGCATCCCGTGCTCGTCGGGCGCGCACACTGGGCACCGCTCGCGGCGTCCCTGCACGGCGACCGCGGGGCCGGAGCCTACCTCCGCGCGCACGGGGTGGAGCGGGTCGAGTGCGGTGACCTGTGGGACGGTGCCGACCACGACCGGCCGGCCGGACCGACGCCCTGACCCGGTTCCTCGTATACACGACATCGCGATCCTGACCGCTCCGCCGAGCTCCTGACGGCGGCTCGAAACTGCTCCTCAGCAGGGGTTTCCCTCACGCCCCAGTACCGCGTCCAGTATCGCTTCACGAGCCGGTAACGCGCGTTCACACCCCGGAAACACGGTTCTGTATACCGTTTGGTCACCCACCCCTCCACCCCGAGGAGCACTCCGCGTGACCGACTCCCTGCGCCACCCCGACGCCGACCCGACCGGCTTCCGCCTGGTCGGCGTCCTGCACCTGCCGCCGCTCCCGGGTGCCGTGAACCACACGGGCGTCCCGGTCGCCGACATCGCGGTGCGCGCCGCCGAGGACGCCCGCGCCCTGCAGGACGCCGGCTTCACCCACGTCATGGTGCAGGACGCGAGCGACATGCCCCAGGCCGCGCGTGTCGACGCCCCCACGGTCGCGGCGCTGTCCGTCGTCGGCGCCGCGGTCGTCGGGGCCGTCGACGTCCCGGTCGGTGTCGTCGTCGGCCACAACGACGGCGCGAGCGCCGTCGCCATCGCCCACGCGATCGGCGCCACGTTCGTCCGCGTCAAGGTGCTCACCGGCGTCTCCGTCGGCCCGACCGGCTGGATCGAGGGCTGCGCGTACGAGGTCGCCGCGATGCGCCAGCGCCTCGGCAGCGACGTCGAGGTCTGGGCCGACGTGCACGAGGCGACGAGCCTGGCACTCGCGGGCAGCGCGGCGTGGGCCGCGCAGGAGGCCCGGGCCTTCGGTCGCGCCGACGTCCTCGTCGTCACCCGGGACAGCGGCGTCGAGGACGCGCTCGACGACATCGACGGCCTCCGCGCGACCGCCCTGGACGCGCCCTTCGTCGTCGGTGGCCGCGTCGGGCTCGACACCATCGCGCAGACCGTCGCCCGGGCGGACGGCGCGATCCTCGGCAGCGCGATCAAGCGGTCGAGCGCACCGGACGCCCGCGTCGACCCCGCGGTCGCCGCCGCCTTCGGCCGCGCGCTCGTGCCCGCCGCCGCCTGACGCCCGGCGACACCTGCC
>NZ_QKTT01000026.1:0-22021 GCF_003234555.1 Curtobacterium sp. MCBD17_019
GCCCCCGCACCGCCCGCACCCGACCAGGAGGTCCAGCAATGCCCCGCACACCCCGCGCCCCGCGTCTCGGTCCCGCCCGCATCGCCTCGGTCCTCGTGGCCGCCACGGCTGCCTCCGTGCTCCTCGCCGGCTGCGGCACCTCGAGCTCGTCGTCGGACGCCGTCACGAGCACGAAGCTCACCGGCGAGCTCCCCGCCGCCGTCACGCAGAAGGGCTCGATCACGGTCGCCGGCGACGCGTCGTACCCGCCCATCGGCTACTACGAGGCGGACGGCACGACGCTGACCGGTGTCGACTACGCCCTCGCCGACGCGCTCGGCAAGGAGCTCGGCATCCAGGTCAAGGAGGTCAACGCCTCGTTCGACTCGATCATCCCCGGCCTCGCCGGCGGCAAGTACGACGTCGGGATGTCCTGGATCAACGACACCGACGAGCGGCGGAAGGTCGTCGACTTCGTCGACTACAGCAAGGACGGCGCGTCGATCTTCGGGTTGACCAGCACGAAGGACAAGCCCACGACGACCGCCGAGCTGTGCGGCCACTCCGTCGCGGTGCAGAAGGGCACCTCGGAGCAGACCGACGCCCAGACGGCCGCGAAGCAGTGCACCGCGCAGGGCAAGGGATCGGTGTCCGTGCAAGTGTTCCCGGACCAGAGCGCCGCCAACCTGGCCGTGAAGTCCGGCCGCGCCGACGTCTCCATCGCCGACACCCCCGTCGCCGCCTGGCAGGTCCGGAAGAGCAAGGGCGCGTTCGAGCTCGCGGGCGAGCCCTACGGCGCGGTCTACCACGGGATCGCGGTCAAGAAGGGCAGCGGTCTCGCGAAGCCGCTCGCGAAGGCGTTCCAGAAGATCATGGACGACGGGACGTACGCCCGCATCCTGAAGAAGTGGGGCATGAGCGAGGCTGCGATCGACGCCCCGCTCGTGAACGGCCAGCCGCTCTCCTAGGGCCGGCGGACGAGAGGACACCATGGCGACCACCACGCCCACACGCACCAGCGCGCAGCGCCCACCCATTGCCCGACGCCGTCACTACGGCCGGTGGACGGCGGCCGTGATCCTGCTGTTCGTCGCCGCCGTCGTGGCGCACTCGCTCGTCACCAACCCCCGCTACGAGTGGGGCGTCGCGTTCACGTGGTTCCACTCGCCGCGGATCCTGCTGGGACTCCTGCGGACCCTCGAACTGACCGCCGTGTCCATGCTCATCGGGGTCGTGCTCGGGGGCGTGGTGGGCGTCATGCGCATGTCGAGCAACCCCGTCGTGGCGGCGGTGGCGTGGTTCTACGTCTGGTTGTTCCGCGGCACGCCCGTGTTCGTCCAGCTGCTGTTCTGGGGCTCGATCTCGGCGCTGTACCCGGTGATCACGGTCGGCATCCCGTTCGGCCCCGCGTTCGCCCACTTCTCGGCGAACGACGTCGTCACGCCGTTCATCGCCGCGATCCTCGGGCTCGGCCTCAACGAGGGCGCGTACATGGCCGAGATCGTCCGCGCCGGACTCCGGTCGGTCGACCCCGGGCAGCGCGAGGCGGCGGCAGCGCTCGGCATGAACCCCAGCCGGGCCCTCGTCCGGATCATCATGCCGCAGGCCATGCCGGTGCTCATCCCGCCCACCGCGAACGAGCTCATCGGGCTGCTCAAGTCCTCGTCGATGGTGTCCGTCCTGGCGTTCCCCGAGCTCCTCTACTCGGCGCAGCTCATCTACTCGGACAACTACCAGACCATCCCGCTGCTCCTCACCGCGTCGATCTGGTACCTCGTCGTGACGTCCGTCCTCAGCGTCGGGCAGTACTTCCTCGAGCGGCACTACGGCCGTTCGTTCAGCGCCCGCGTCAGCCGCCGGGCGGTCCTCGCACCGAAGGGCGGGTCAGCCGTATGACCGACACCATGACCCCGCGGGCGACCGCGACCGCTCCCATGGTCGAGATCCGGGGCCTGAGCAAGCGGTTCGGGCACGACGAGGTCCTCCGGTCCGTCGACCTCGAGGTGGACACCGGCAGCGTCTGCTGCCTGCTCGGCCGGTCGGGCTCGGGCAAGTCCACCCTGCTGCGGTGCATCAACCAGCTCGAGACGTTCGAGGACGGCGAGGTGTTCGTCGGCGGCGAGCGCATCGGCTACCGCGAGCGCGGCGGCAAGCTCCACCCGCTCGGGCACCGCGACCTCGCTCGGCAGCGGCGTGCCATCGGCATGGTGTTCCAGCGCTTCAACCTCTTCGGTCACATGACCGCGCTCGAGAACGTCGTGGAGGCCCAGGTCGGCGTGCTCGGACGGTCCGCCGCCGACGCCGCCGAGCGCGGACGCGCCCTGCTCGACCGGGTCGGCCTGGCCGCCCGCGCCGACCACTACCCGCGGCAACTGTCCGGTGGCCAGCAGCAGCGCGTCGCGATCGCCCGCGCGCTCGCGATGGAACCCTCGGTGATGCTCTTCGACGAGCCGACGTCGGCACTCGACCCGGAGCTCGTCGGCGAGGTGCTGTCGGTCATGCAGGACCTCGCGGCCGACGGGATGACGATGATCGTCGTCACGCACGAGATCGGATTCGCCCGCGAGGTCGCCGACTCGGTCGTGTTCCTCGACGGTGGCCGCATCGTCGAGCAGGGTTCCCCGTCCGAGGTGCTCGTCGCGCCCGCTCACGAGTCGACCCGGACGTTCCTGGCGCGCGTGCTCCGCGAGGACGCCGCGTGAACGTCCTCGTCCTCGTCAAGGACATCGACGCACCCGGCGGGACGGCGATGAGCGGGGTGGACCCCTTCGCGGTCGCCGCTGCGGTCGCCCTCGCCGGCCCCACCCCCGTCACCGCGGTGACCCTCGGACCCGACCGGTCCGTCGCGTCCCTGCGCGAAGCGCTCGCGCTCGGCGCCCGGCGCGCGGTGCACGTCCTCGATCCGCATGGCGCCTGCGACCTCGCGACCGCCGCGCACCGGCTGGCCGCCGTCATCACGCGGATCCGCCCCGACGTCGTCCTGCTCGGTCGCGAGGCCACCGACACCCGCAGCGGCGTCCTCGCCGCCATGCTCGCCGGGGTCCTGGGATGGCCGTTGCTCGCGGCCGCGGACCGCATCAGCGCCACCGGCAGCACACGTCCGGGAGGCCCGACCCCCGCACGGACGGCGCTCACGGCCCGTCAGCGCACCGACACCGCGACGCACCTCGTGTCGGCGCCCCTGCCCGCGGTCGTCAGCGTGGCCGAGTACGGCGCGGAGGTCGGCCCGCTCGAAGCCGCGGATCTCCGGCGCGCCACGACGACGCCCGTGGAGCGGTGGCACGCGGACGACCTCGGCGTCGGGCCCACGGTGCCCGCGTGGCACGAGGTCGAGCGCGTCCCCCGCCCGGTCGTGCGCCGTGCCGGTCGGCGGGTCGCCGGTCACGACGAGGCGGCCGTCCTCGCGCTGTTCGCCTCGCTCGGCCTCGCCCCCGCGGTCGCCGCGGTCCCCGCATGAGCACGGTCGTCGTCCTCGAGACCGGGGAGGCCGGCGTCCCCGAGGGCACGCTCGGCGCGCTCGCGCTCGCCGTCGAGCTCGGGGACGTGCTCGCGGTCGTCTCGCACGCCGGCCCCGACGTGCTCGCGACACTCGCCGCCGCCGGGGTCGCCGAGGTCGCCGCGCTCACGGCCGACCCGTCCGGGCCACCAGCCGATGCGGCGCAGGTCGCCGCCACGCTCGCGCAGCTGCTCGGCCCGGACCCCGACGACGCCCGCACACCTGCCGACGGCCGGACACCTGCCGATGAACCGACACGTGCCGACGCCGGCAGGCACGCCGACGTCGTCGTGGCCGCGCCGACCCCCTGGGGTCGCGAGGTCCAGGGGCGTCTCGCCGTCCGCCTCGGGGCTCCCCTGGTGACCGGCGTCGAGCAGGTCCGTCGCACGGACGGCCGGGTCGTCGTCGTGGTCGACGCCGGTGACGGCACCACGGCCGTCCGGTCGACCGCCGGGCGTCCGGTGCTCCTGCTGACCGCGCCGGGCCTCCCGGTCGATGCCGACCCGGCGCACGACGGGGCAGACGGTGGCGGCGGCGGACGGGCCGGTCGTGACGTCCCGACCGACGGGCTCCGTGCGGTCGCTGCACCGATCGTGCGCCGGCTCCCCGCGGCACCGACCGCGGTGCCCGCCGTGGGCGTCGCGTCCGTCGTCGACGAGGACGCCGTCGGCGCCCCGCTCGCGCGTGCCCGCGTCGTCGTCGCCGCGGGCCGGGGGCTCGGATCCGCCGCGCAGGCGGACGCCCTGCGCCGGTGGACGGAGTCGGTCGGCGCCGTCTTCGGTTCCGCGCGCGGACCGGTCGAGGCGGGCTGGGTGCCCTTCGACCGGCTCATCGGGCAGACCGGCACGACGATCAGCCCGGACGTCTACGTGACGTTCGGGGTCTCCGGCGCGCCCCAGCACCTGGCGGGCGTGCGGGACGCGGGCACGATCGTCGCCGTGAACAGCGACCCCGACGCCCCGATCATGCGCGGCGCCGACGTCGCGGTGGTCGGGGACGCGGTCGCCGTGCTCCGGCTGCTCAGCGGCGCGTGATCCGCCGGCGGTGCGCCGGGCATGACCGGTCAGGGCACGAGCACGATCTTGCCGCGCGCGTGACCCTGCTCGAGCTCCGCGTAGGCGTCCTGCACCGCGTCGAGCGGGTACGTGGCGACGATCGGCACCGTGATCGTGCCGTCGGCGGCCTGGCCCGCGAGTTCGGCGAGGACCTCCTGGGACGCGGCGTCGACGCTCCCGTCGGTCTTCGCCCCGACCTCGGCCGCGGCCTCGTACGCGATGATCGTCTCGATGCGCGCCGCGGGGACCCCGAGCGCGATGCCCAGCCGCACGTACTCCGGCCCGTGCGTGTCGATGAGCGCGTCGATCCCGTTCGTGGCCGCCTGCCGCACCCGGTCCTCCAGCCCGTCCCCGTACGCCACCGGACGCGCGCCGACCGAGCGGAGCCACTCGTGGTTCGCCTCGGACGCAACGGCGATGACGTCGACGCCCTTCGCCACGAGGAGCTGCGTCACGATGCCGCCGACGCCACCCGCCGCGGACGAGACGACGACGGTCTCGCCCGGGCGGGGGTCGACGGCCCGCACGGCGGCGTACGCGGTCGTCGCGGCGACGTCGAGCGCGCCCGCGATCTCCCACGACAGGCGCCGCGGCTTGGCGACGAGCTGCCCCTCGGGGACGCTGACGAACTCGGCCTGGCTCGACCGCTCCCACGACCACCCGAGGACCTCGTCCCCGACGGTCCACTGCGTGACGTCCTCGCCGATCGCCGCGACCACGCCCGCCAGGTCGGTGCCCTGTCCGGACGGGAACGTCGCCGGGAACTGCTCCGCCATCGCGCCCTGCCGGATCGCTGCCTCGCCGGGGTTCGTGCCCGCGGCGCGCACGCGAACGAGGACGCGGTCACCCGTGACCTCGGGCACCGGGACCTCGTCGACCCGGAGGACCGAGCGGTCGCCGTACGCGTCGAAGCGCACCGCCCGCATGGTCGTGGGCAGGTCGGCGTCGCGGGCGGTGGTGGGGGTGTGGTTGTCTGGCGTGGAGTCGGTCACGCGGGGGACGCTACCCCGCGCCCCCTCACCGCTGCTCCGCTTCTCCGCGAGATCGCAGTCGTTGCCGTTCTGGGTGATGCCAGAACGACAACAGCTGCGATCTCGCAAGTGTCGCGGGTGCGGGTGCGGGGGGTCAGCGCCCGAGCGTCACCGCCCCGCTGACGTGCAGGTAGTCGAACGTGCTCGTGAACCCGGAGGCCCCGAGCGAGATGAGCCCGATCCGCGGGTGCGCCCCGAGATCGGCCGTCCACGTGCCGCCCTTGACGAAGTGGCGCCCGTCGACGCTCGTGTACGCGGTGTAGGCGCTCTTCCCCTCGACCGTGTGGTGCACGATCCGGAGCGTCGTCCAGTCGCCGACCGGACCGACCACCATGTTCCCGTAGTTCGGGGCGCCCGCCGGCTGCGGGGTGACCTCCTTGCCGAACTCGGTCTGCCGGGTGTCGTAGATCGAGTTGGACACGAGGCGGATGTAGTTGCCGTCGTCCCCGTACACGATGAGACCGCCCTGCGCGTAGTTCACGCCATCGCCGGTCGCGGGCGTGTCCACCGACACCTTCGTCTCGAGCACGTAGTCACCGGCCGGCGCGGGCTCCGTGAGCACCGAGGCGAGCGGCGTCGCCGGCGGGTGCAGGTCCGCGGCCTGCGTCTGCCAGCGGAACGCACCGCCGCTCACCGAGTACGTCGACGGGTCCGGCTGCCGCGTCCACGCGAGCGACGACGGGAGGCTCGTCCCGGCGAAGTCGGTCGAGGCCGCCCGGACGGGACGGCCGGGCACGGTGACCGGTGCGAGGGTCGGCCGGTAGGTGGGCCGCTCCCCCGGCTGCGCCACGGGCCCGGGCTCACGCTGATCGGACGGTCCGGCACCCCCGCGGACGGTCGGCCAGCCGTTCACCCAGTCGAGCGGGTCGATGAGCGCCGGTCGCTTCGTGTACGTCGGCTGGCCCGCGTAGTACGGGTCGTTCTGGTCGACCGCGTGGTAGATGATCCAGTCCTGCCCGGCGAAGTCCGTGACGACCGTGTTGTGCCCGGTGCCCACCCAGCGGTTGCCGTTCTGCGCGAGGAGGGGCGTGCCTCCAACCCGGGTGCTGAGGATCGAGACGCCGTCCTGGTCGAGGAACGGGCCGAGCGGACTGCGGGACCGCGCGACGAACACGCCGTACCCGGTGAGGGCACCGTTGCAGCAGTTCGTGGCGGAGCCCATGAAGTACCACCAGCCGTCGTGCTGGGTGATGTAGGTGCCCTCGTACCGGTTGTCGATCGCGATCGGCTGTTCGGTGGCGGGCAGTGACCGGAGGCCGTCAGCCGTGAGCTGCCGGACGTTGACGCCGCCGTAGTAACTGCCGAAGTACAGGTACGTCGCGCCGTTGGCGGTGATCACCTCGGGGTCGAACTCCCAGCGCTTCCCCTGACCGTTCGCGGCCTCCTGCGGGGCGACCACCGGGCCTCCTGAATCGGTCCACGGTCCGGTCGGGCTCGTGCTCGTCGCGACGCCGACGGCCGACCCGCCGCCGGTTGCCGCGGTCGCGGTCGGCGTGTCCGACGCGGCGTAGTACATGAAGTACGTGCCGGGACGCCCGTGGGCGCCCGCGCGGTACACGACATCGGGGGCCCAGATCCCGTTCGCCGCACCGACCCAGGCCGGCTTCGTCGTGAACGCGTCACCGACGTACGTCCAGTGCGTCAGGTCCGTGGAGCGGTAGGTCGGGATGGTGTGCTGTACGAGCGAGCCATCTGCGTTCGTCTCGGTCGCCGTGAGCGCGTCCGACGTGCAGTACAGGTACCAGTTCCGGTCACGCCCGGCGCCGTGGATGGCGGTCGGGTCGGCGCAGCTCGCGGCCGTCTGGCCGTCCGGGAGGCGCAGGGCCATCGGGTTCTGGTAGCTCGCGGGCGTCGTCGGGCCGCGATGCGAGGGGACGGCGGCGGTCCGCGGTGGGGCCGCGGCCGGTGCCGCCATGGCCGGGAGGGACAGGGCCGGGGCCCCGATGAGCGTTGCGGCCGCGATCACGGTCGCCAGGATTCGGCGCACGGTTGCTTCTCTCTCGTCGTTGAGGAGTGGTGGCGTTCACGCTACCCACGACCCCGCTCGCCGTCCACCGTCTCGGCGCGAGACGTTGGACGCAGGACTTGCACGGAAACCGCATGGTGTCCACCCCTGTTCGCGGGCCAGGATCGCCCCTATTGTTTGAGCATCACTCGCACGAATGCGGCGTCAGCTGACGACAGGGCGTCAGCGCCGCATCGGCCAGGGACCCGAGGAACGACATGAGCCGATACGAGATGCAACCCGGTGTGGCACCCGCCCAGATCCGCTTCTTCCGCAAGGCGGCGGCCGTTCCGCCGCGACGGCCCACCGGTACGACCGAGGACACCGTCCGGTACGAGGACTTCTTCCGCAACGGATCCCCGATGCGGCGGCGGAACGCGGCCTGAGAGCGCGCATCGGCGGGGCCGGGACGGTCACGTCGCGCGGAGCGGGACGGTCACTCGGCGGGGAGCGACAGCTTCGATCCGCTCGGACCACGACCGGTGGGCCGACGCGGTGGTGCGACCTCCGGCAGCGGCGGCAGGGCCTCGGCGCGGCGTCGGGCGAGCTCCATGCGGCCGAGTCCGGTCACCGCGGCGATGAACGTCGAGGACTGGAGCAGCCCGAGACCGAGCGGTGTGAACAAGGAGAAGGCGAACCGCCCCTCGAGACCAACGGCGGCCACGCCGAGCCACACGAGTGCCCATGCGGCCGGGAGCCACAGTGTGCGGGCAGCGCTCAGGACGAGCCCGTCGCGCGCACGCTCAGCGGCGGCGATCACCAGGTCGCGGTCCTCCGGGGCCATCGCCGGTGGCCGCGGGGCGAACTGTCGGGCGATACGTTCCTGGCGGCGCCAGTTGCCCGATGGGATGAACGCCCAGAGCGGTGGCGACGCGAGCGACAGGCGGTGGAACGCGGCGGCGCCCGAACCGAACGCGGCCGCGATGAGCACCAGGCCGACGACCACCAGCGGGGCCGGCGTCGTCGCCCAGTGCCAGACGATCTCGGTCAGCGAGGCTGCCGTCCCGACCGCCGTGGCCACGTTGCCGGCGATGATCGTGCGCCGTCGGCGGACCTCGACGCTCACGAGCTCGGGGTACCTCGCGCGGACGATCACCCACCCGGTGCGGAACGGAGCGTCGGCCATGCACACGATCCTGGCCTGTTCACTGACGTGACGTGCGGGCCGCATGGGCGAGACCGGTATGACCGGTTGTACTCACCCCATGAAGACCGCGATCTCGGTTCCGGACAGCGAGTTCGAACACTTCGAGCGCGTTGCAGCGCTACTTGATGACGCATGTCGCGGCGGGCATCCGGCTCGTCCTGGGCATCTGACCGCGACGACGACCCTGCGAGCGGATGGGCTGCCCGACGCTCAGCGCACTGGAGGCCCCCACCCGACCGCATCGAGCACCTCGGTGGCGACCCTCCCGGGGTCGTCGCCGTCGACCGACACCACGTGATCGTGGACGTCAGCACCGTCGAGGACCGCGTCGAGCTCCTCCGCGCGGTCGAGGTGCCAGTCGCGCTCCGCTCCGGGCGCGTGCCGCACGAGCAGTCGCCGTCGGAGTTCGCCGGCCGTCACCACCAGCCGACAGGTGACGATCGTCTCGGCGACGGCCTCCTCGAGCGCGCTCCGGTCCTCCACGGTCTCCGCGACGCCCGCGAGCACGAGCCGCTCGGCACCGGCGTCCCACGCGTTCCGCGCCACCGCCGCGAGGTTCCGCGCGAGGAGCGCTCCGTTGAACCGGTCGTCGGGCGGTGCGGGCCACACGCGACGGAGGGCGTCGAGATCCACCACCGCATGCGGCAGACCCCGCTCGCGGAGCAGTGCGCCGATCGCGTCGGCCGTGGTCGTCTTGCCCGCGCCGACCGTGCCGTTGAGCAGCAGGACCCGCGGAGGGACCCGTCGCGCGGTCGAGCCCGGGGCGGTCATGGCGGCAGCTTACGGACGGGCGCGTCACCGCAGGAGCAGGATCGACCCGTGCAGAGATCGTTGAGCAGCTACGCGGCCATCGGTGACAGTTTCGCCGAGGGGATGGGTGACGAACGGCCGGACGGCACTCCTCGCGGGTGGGCGGACCTCGTCGCCCAGGGGATCGCGGCGGCGGCGGCTGGCCCGGTCACGTACGCCAACCTCGCCATCCGCGGCCGGCTGCTCGCACCCCTGCTCGACGAGCAGCTCGAGCCGGCCATCGCACTCCGTCCCGACCTGCTGAGCATCAGCGGCGGGAACAACGACCTCATCCGCGCCCGCGTCTCGGTTGCTGCGGTCACCGCCCGGCTCGAGGCCGCGATCGACCGTGCGGTGGCCTCCGGCACCGAGGTCGTGTTCGTCACGGTGGCGAACATGACGCGGAACCTGCCGGCCGGGCGCCTCGTCGAGGGGCGCGGCAACCAGTTCGCGAGCGCGATCCGGCAGTGGGCCAGCAAGGACCACGTGACCGTGGTGGACAACTGGTCGGACGAGGAACTGATGGAGCCGCGCTACTGGTCACCGGACAAACTGCACCTCAACGCCCTCGGGCACCGGCGGGTGGCGGGCAACGTGCTGGCCGCACTGGAGGTTCCCCTCCCGCCGTTCCCGGAGGAGCTCCCACCGGAGGTGGTCCGGCAGTCGCGCGCCGCCTACTGGCGCGAACACGTGCTGCCCTGGATCGGCCGCCGTCTCACCGGCCGCTCGTCGGGCGACGGCCGGGAGCCCAAGCGGGCGACCCTCCAGCCGGTGGACCTCCCCTGGAGCTCCCGCACGCCGTGACGGAGCACGGCTGCGCCGGGCGGTCGCTCCAGATCGCACTCGTCGCCGTTGTGGAGGCGCCCAGAACGGCAACGAGTGCGATCTCGCGGAAGGGGAGGCCTGCGCCAGCGGCCACGCACCGCGTACGTTCGGACTGGTTCCGGCCCTCCCGGTCGGACGGACCGCGGGCCGCCCGCGCAGGAGGAACACACCATGAACGTCGTCGTCACTGGTTCCCGGGGCAAGGTCGGACGCCCCACCGTCCAGGCGTTCGTCGACGCGGGGCACGAGGTGCTCGGCGTCGACCTCGTCCGCCCGGTGTTCGACGCCGGGGTCGTCGTCCCCGGACGGTACGTGCAGGCCGACCTCACCGACGCGGGCTCCGCGTACGCCGTGGTCGCCGGTGCGGACGTCGTCGTGCACGTCGCCGCGATCCCGCAGCCCACCGGCAACCCGCCGCACGTGGTGTTCCAGACGAACCTGATGTCGACGTTCAACCTGATCGAGGCCGCGGTGCAGTTCGGCGTCCGCCGGTTCGTCAACGTGTCGAGCGAGAGCATCGTCGGGAACTTCTTCCCGGAACGACCGTTCCTGCCCGACTACCTGCCGGTCGACGAGGACCACCCGCAGTACCCGCAGGACCCGTACGCGCTGTCGAAGGCGTTCGGCGAGCAGCTCATGGACGCCGCGGTGCGTCGTTCCGACATCCGTGCGATCTCGATCCGGCCGAGCACCGTCCACAACGAGGACAACTACGAGTCGAACCTCGGTCCGCAGGTGCGCGAGCCGTCCCGGACGAGCGCGAACTTCGGCAGCTACATCGACGCCGAGGACCTGGCCGACGCCCTGGTGCTCGCGGCCGAGTCCGACCTGCCCGGGCACGAGGTGTTCTACATCGCTGCGGCCGACAACGCCGGGGGGCACGACTTCGCCGCCGTCGTGCGCGAGCACCACGGCGACGCGATCGAGCTCCGCGAACTCGACCGCGTCGACGCGTCGGGGATCTCGATCGAGAAGGCGCGGCGGCTCCTCGGTTGGAGCCCGAAGCGCTCGTGGCGCGACCACCTCGACGAGCAGGGGCACGCGCGAGCAATGCCGACGTCGCGACCCTGACCTCCCTCAGCGGTTCCGTCTGAGCGGAGACGGCACCGCGCGCGCTGCGGCAGGGCCGCGTGCTCGTCCGCGGTCACACCGCGCGCTTCCGGTGGAACACCCGGAGCGCGCGGTGCGAACGGACGAGAGCGGTTCGATCCCGCCGTGGTCAGCGGGAGGCCGCGAACTCCGCCAACTCCTCCAGGTTCGCGACCTCGCACGTGCGGCGGCCCTCCTCGATGTCGTGGATCATCGCGACGATCCGGTCGAACACCGGCCCCTGGATGTCCTTGTGCACCTCGTCGACCTCGGTCTTGCGCTTGCGCACCATGAGGTCGCGGTAGATGCCGCTGCGGGCCTTGGCGCTCTTGCGGTTGAACGCGGCGAGCCGGTCGAGCGACCCGTCGAGGTCGTCGGGCACGAAGCCGTCGAACGACTCGACGGGGACGGGAGCCTGGTCGATGGCCTCCTGCGCCACGGCCGTCATGAGCGCCCGGTACGGCGGCAGCGACAGGGAGTCCGCGATCGTCAGGTCGGACACCGCGCCGGCCCAGAGCATCGCGCCGTAGGCCTCCTTGCCCCACAGGTAACCGAGCACGTTCTCGGTCGGCAGTGCGTACGGCAGGCTGTCCGCGAGCAGGCCGACCCGTGGCGTGATCGGTCCGCCGCCGATCTCGCCGATCCGGAACGTCGCGACGTTGCCCTGCAGGATGCGGCCCGGGCCGAGGTAGTCGGCACCGAAGTTGACGAAGCTCGACACGACCCGGTCCGCGCCGACGGCGGCCTGCAGGGTGTCGGCGGTCAGGCCGTTCTGCACCGTCAGGACGAACCCGTCGGAGGCGAGCCGTCCCTCCAGGAGCGCCGCGGCGGACGCCGTGTGCAGGCTCTTCACCGCGACGATCGCGTGCTCGATCGTGTCGGGCAGGTCGTCGGGCGTGACGGCCGGAACGTGCGCGGTGAACTCCTCGACCGGCCCCTCGATGTGCAGGCCGTCGTCGTTGATCGCGGCGACGTGTGCCGCATCCGCGTCGCAGAGCAGGACGTCGTGTCCGGCGCGGTGCATCCGAGCCCCGATGGTGCCGCCGATCGCGCCGGCGCCGATGATGGTGACCTTCATGCTGCTGTCCTCTCCTGCCACTGCGTGACGACTCCGCCGAGCACGGTGAGCGGCACCGCGCCGTTCCCGAGCACCGTGTCGTGGAACCCGATCAGGTCGAACCGGTCCCCGAGCGCACCCTGCGCGGCTGCCCGGAGCCGGAGGATCTCGCGGCGTCCGATCATGTAGGCCAGGGCCTGCCCGGGCCAGGCGATGTAGCGGTCGACCTCGCTGCGGACGTGCTCCTCGGTGGCGGCGGTGTTCGCGAGCATGAACTGCACGGCCTGCTCCCGGGACCACCCGAGGTGGTGGATGCCCGTGTCGACGACGAGTCGGCAGGCCCGGAGCGCGCGCATCGAGAGCATCCCGAGGCGGGCGACGTCGTCCGAGTACAGCCCGAGTTCGTCGGCGAGCTCCTCGGAGTACAGGCCCCATCCCTCGTTGAAGCTGCACGCCTCGACGTCGAGGTACCGGCGGTAGCGGGGCACGTCGAGCTGCTGCGCCATCGCGAGCTGCATGTGATGGCCGGGCACCGACTCGTGGAACGTCAGGGCCTCGTACTCGTACCGGTAGCGCTGCTCGGGCTCGTCGGCGAGCAGGCAGAAGGCGCCGGGGCGGCTGCCGTCGACCGCCGGGGGCCGGTAGTAGCCGAGGGCGCTGCTGCCCGCGTCGATCGGGTTGATCGGCTCGAGGGTGCACGCGGTGATGTCGTACGTGGGGAAGGCCGCGGGGCGCGCGGCCTCCGCCCGGTCGAGCGCGGCCTGCGCGTACCCCATGATCTCGTCCGTGGTCCGGAACCGCAGCGCCGGGTCCGTGCGCAGTCGCGCGGCGATCTCGACCGGCTCGGTGAGCCCGAGCGCGCGCTGTCCGATCGTCGCCCACTGTTCCCCGAGCAGCTCGAGTTCGTCGAGGCCGATCCGGTGGATCTCGTCCGGCGTCAGGGCGGTCGTCGTGTGCCGGGCGACCGCTGCGGCGTAGCCCTCGGCCCCGCCGGGGATCGTCGAGATCCCGACGCGGTCGTCCGGCCGCGCGAGCGGATGCAGCTCGACCCGGAGCCGTTCGGCGAGCGCCGACATCGCGGGGCGCACCCGCTCGTCGACGAGTGCCCGGGCGGCGTCGAACCACGGCGTCCCGCGCACGGCGGTGAGCAGGGCGTCGTCGTCGAGCGGGAGCGCGAGGTAGCCCTCGAGCTGCTCGATCGAGTGGCGCACGCCCATGGCGGTGGGCACGCGCCCGCGCGACGCCTCGAGCAGGTACCGGTCGGCGAGCGCGGCGAAGGTCCCGCCGAGGCCGCCGATCCGGGCCAGGTACCGGTCCGCAGCGGCCTGGTCGGCGACGGTCATCGCGGGGACGGCCTGGAACACGAGGCCCTGCCGACTGACGTACCCCTTGGCGCTCGCGTTCGCCGCCCACAGGCTGTGCTCGGCGTCCTGCTGCGCACCACGGACGAGTGCGGTGAGCACGCCGTGGTCGACCCGGCCCGCGTCGTCGAGCCGGTCGACCGGGAGGCCCGCGGCGGCCTCCGCGATCGCCGCCAGGTCCGCGGCGGCACGCTCGCTCGCGTCCTCGCTCGGGTCACCGGGCAGGTGGTCGAACTCCGCGATGCCGAGGAGGGTCGCGTTGTAGGGGTCGTAGGTGTGCTCGGTGGCGAAGTACCGTTCGCCGAGGTCGGCGAGCTGCGCGTGGACGTCGGTGTCCGGTGGGGTGGTGGTCATGCTGTCCTCTCGGGAACGGGTGGCTCAGAAGAGCTGATGTCCGCCGTCGATGGACAGCGTCTGGCCGCTGACCCATCCGGCGTCGGGTGCGACGAAGAACGCGACCCCGCGGGCGATGTCCTCGGGGGTGCCGGTGCGGCGGACCGCGATCCGCTCGACGAGGGCGCGCTGCCCGTCGGGGCCGTAGGAGTCCCACTGCGCCTGGGTCGTCGGGTTCGACAGGACGAACCCGGGCGCGATGCAGTTGACGGTGATGCCGTGCGGGCCGAGCTCGTGCGCCATCTGTCGGGTGAACCCGATCTGCGCGGCCTTCGACGTCGTGTACGCCTGGATGCCGGTGAGGCTCACGCTGCGGCCGGCACCGGACGACACGATGACGATCCGCCCGTAGCCGGCGGGCTTCATGAGGCGGGCGGCGGCGCGGGTGCAGTTGCGGGCGGTCAGGACGTTCGCCGCCCAGACGGCGTCCCAGGCGGCGTCGGTGAGGTCCTCGATGGGTGTGTGGGTCTGGCCCACGACGCCGCCCGCGACGTTGACGAGCACGTCGCAGCGGTCGAGCGCGGCGAACCAGGCGTCGACCGCGGCGCTGTCGGCGAGGTCGAGGTCGTCGCGGTCGAGCCGGTGGACGACGGCGCCGGCGGCCTCGAGGTCGTCAGCCGTGCGCCGTCCGATGCCCTGCGCGGTCCCGGTGACCACGGCCACCTGGCCGGCGAGCGGTCCCGTGGCCGACGGCACGGGCTCCGGCGCCGGGGCGGGCGTGCCGTCCGGCCTCCGCGCGGCGGTACGCGCCGAGGCGGCCAGGGGCCACTGTCCGGTCGTGGTGGACAACTCGTCGCTCATCGTTCCTCCTCGAGTTCGATGGCGCCGAGGTTGCCGGCGCCGACGGCCCGGGGGCCGGTCGTCGGCTCCCCTCGGTGTGCGCGGGAGATCCGGACCGAGTCCTCCCACTCCTTCATGCGTGCGAGGCCGCGGCGACCGCTCGCGCGGAGCACGCCCTCGACGAGCGCCTCGATGAGCACGAGCAGCGGTGCCATCGAGTCGAACGGGATCCCGTCCACCGTGACCGGCAGCACGACGTCGGCGCTCTCGGCCGCCGGGGACAGCGTGGTGTCGGTGATGACGACGACCGTGGCGCCCTGCTCCTTCGCGGCGGCGGCGGCCTCCTGCGCGGCGAGTTCGTGGCGTCGGAAGTCGATGACGACGACGACCGCACCCCGGCGCAGCCGCAGGAAGCGCCCGACGTCGTGCCCGAGCGGCTCGGCGAGGAACGCGACGTCGGGCAGGATCTGGTCGAGCTGCGCGGCGAACACCATGCCGAAGTAGCGGCTGAAGTACCCCCCGATGACGGCCACGTGCTTCGGCCGCTCCCCGAGCACGGCGACGGCGCGGTCGAACTCGCTCGGCGGCACGCACGTCCGGAGCGCCTCGATGAGCCCGACCCGCTCGGCGATGGCCCGGGCGAAGGTCCCGCTGCCGCCGTCGTGGGCGATGCCCTCCTGGGTGCGCTGGACGGGGCTGCCCATGTGGTGGGCGACCTCGTCGCGGAGCTTCGCCTGGAACGCGGGGTACGTGCCGAACCCGAGCCGCGCGACGAGCCGGAGCACCGTCGGCGTGCTCGTGCCGGCGGAGCGCGCGAGGCTCGCCGCGCTGTCGAGTCCCGCACTCGGCCACGCGGCGAGCAGGGTGCGCGCCACCTTCTTCTCGGCGGGGCTGAGTTCGTCCATCCGGGCGAAGATCTCGTCGTTGATCGGCATGTCCCTCCTGGTGTGTCCGGTCCCGGGCCGACGGCCTCAGGTGCGGAGCACGAGCCGATCGCCGTCGTGGAACGCCGCGAACATCGTCGGCGAGTTGTGCGCCACGACGACCCGGCCGTCCGCGTCGACGGACACGAGGCCGCCGCTGGCGTGGCGCGCGGTGAGTTCCTCGTCGATCGTGGCACGGACCGCGTCGGGCAGGCTGGCCCCGCCGTAGCGCATGCGGGCGACGATGTCGTGGGACACGACTCCGCGGATGAACGCCTCACCCTCGCCGGTGCAGGACACCGCGGCCTGGCCGTTCCGCGCGTAGGTGCCGGCGCCGATGACGGGCGAGTCGCCGACGCGGCCGTCCTCCTGTGCCGACATGCCTCCGGTCGAGGTCGCCGCGGCGACCGTGCCCGAGGTGTCCCGGGCGACCGCACCGACCGTGCCGTGCCGCGGTGCGACGAGCCGGTCGGCGAGGATCCGGGCGAGCTGCTGCTGGCGCGCCTCGGTGATGAAGTACTCCTGCGCGGCCGTCTCGAGCCCCCAGCCGGCGACGAGGTCCTCGGAGGGGTCGACGATGAACAGGTGCGCGGACCGCTCCATGACGGCGCGGGCGAGCAGCACCGGATTCCGTGCGTGCCGGGAGGCCGCGACCGCGCCCGCCAGGCCGGTCGCGCCGTCCATGACGGACGCGTCGAGCTGTGCCTCGCCCTCGGCGGTGAGCGCTGCCCCGCGTCCGGCGTTGAACAGGGGATCGTCCTCGAGCTGCTCGACGGCCGCACACACGGCGTCGAGCGCGGGACCACCGGCGCCCAGGACCGCCGACCCGGCCGCGTACGCGGCCGCGAGCCCGGCCTCGAACCGCTGCCGGTCCTCGTCGGCGAGTTCCGCGATCCGACCGCCCGCGCCGCCGTGCAGGGCGAGGGACCAGCCGCGCGTCGGCGCGATGTCCCAGATCCGGGTGCCCTGCGGGCGCGCGATGGCCTCCTCGTCGCGACGGCCCGCCTGCTCGGCTGCAGCCCCGGTCATCGGCCGCCCGCCTGCCGGGTGATGTAGTTGACGGCGACGAAGCGCGTGAACACCGACAGCAGGTCGCCGCCGCTGATCGCGATGGTGCGCTCGGACACCCGGTCGACGCCGCCGACCCAGGTGGCGACGTCCGCCATGTCGGACGTCAGCACGTCGAGCTCCAGCGTCGTGTCGGCCGGGAGGTCCGGGGCGCGCATGCCGCCCGCGGTCACCTTCGCGACGGCCGCGGTCGCGGCAGCCCGGATCCGTGCGCACGACACGGCGGGGTGCAGGGCGTCGGCGCTCGCGCGGGTGATCGACGTCTTCGTGACGACGTGCTCGGCGTCGGGAGCGAACGGCTCCGTCTCGGTCCAGGTGACCTCGTCGCCGGTGACGAGCGCGATCGGGACGTCGTGGTGCGCCGCGACGAGGGCGTTGATGCCGCTCTCGCCGACCCAGGCGCCGTTCACCCGGGCCCCGGTGAACACCTCGGGGTTGTACGTGTGGGACAGCGTGGACGGCGCGCCGGAGATGCTGCCGTGGTAGCCGACGAGGAACGCCGCGTCGACCGAGGCATCGAGCCCCTGCACCATGTACATCGGCTTGTGGCGGCCCGTGATCATCCGGACCACCTCGGGCTGCGCGATCGCCCGCGGGTCGAGGTTCGCCATGCGGCTGTGCGAGTCGTTGAGGAGCACCTCGGTGGCGCCGCCGGCGACCGCGCCCTCGATCGCGGCGTTCACCTCGGCCAGCAGCAGGTCGCATCCCAGGGCGTACCCGGGCGCGCCGGGACGGCACTGGTCCCAGTCGACGATGCCGGCGACGCCCTCCATGTCGTACGAGATCCAGATCTTCATGCGGGCCTTCCTTCATGGGGCGCGGTCGGCTGGTGGGGCTCGGCCGGGTGGTGCGGTGCGGTGTGGTGCTGGGTGGGGTGGGCCGGGGTGGCGGTCTGGGGGCGGTCGACGGGATCGCCCTCGACGAGCGCGTCGGGATCGAGCAGGACCTCGGGTTCCGTGAGTGCGGGGTCGTCGAGTTCGATCGCCGGTTCGCGGAGCGGGTCGACGTCGCCGAGCTCGGCCGACCGGATGCAGGCGGCGACGTGCGCGGCGGACGTTCCGTCGCCTCCCGGCAGGCCGCCGGCGGACGTCGGACGTGCGCCGATGACGACCGGCACCGGCTCGAGCGCGGGGTCGACGGTGCGGCAGGCGTCGACCGCGTACGGGCAGCGGGGGTGGAACCGGCAGCCGCTCGGGACGTCGAACGGGCTGGGCGGGTCGCCCTGCAGCGCGAGGCGGCTCATGGCGTCCTCGGTGCCCATGCGCGGGATCGAGTCGATGAGCGCCCGCGTGTACGGGTGCCGGGGGTTCCGGAACAGCTCGGCGGTGTCGGCGACCTCGACGATGCGGCCGAGGTACATGACCGCGACGCGCTGGCTCAGGTGCTGCACGACCGCGAGGTTGTGGGCGACGAACAGGATGCTCAGGCCGAGCTCGCGCTGGAGGCGGGCGAACAGTTCGAGGATCGTCGCCTGCACCGACACGTCGAGCGCTGACACCGGCTCGTCGGCGATGAGCACGTCCGGCCGCACGGCGATGGCGCGGGCGATCGCGATGCGCTGCCGCTGGCCGCCCGAGAACTGGCTCGGGTAGGCGTCGAGCGCGTCCTCGTCCAGGCCGACGAGCCCGAGGACCCGGATGCTCTCGGCCCGCACCTCGTTCCGCGGCACGATGCGGTGCAGGAGCAGGAGCTCGCGGAGCATCGAGCCGACGCTCATCCGGGGGTTGAGCGACGAGTACGGGTCCTGGAACACCATCTGGATGCGGCGTGAGGCCTCGCGGTCGCGGTGGACCGGCAGCGCGGCACCGTCGGCGTCGACCCGACCCGTCGTCGCGGTGACGCTGCCGACGAGGATCTTGGCGAGCGTCGACTTGCCCGATCCGGACTCGCCGACGAGCGCGAGGACCTCGCCGCGCCGGAGGTCGAGGTCGATGCCGTCGAGGGCCTTGAGCGCCGGACGCTCGGTGCGTCGGACGCGGTCGACGACGGTCACGGGCAGGGCGTACCGCTTCGTGACGCCCGTGGCGCTGAGGACGGCGCCGGTGTCGGGCACCGTGGGTGCGATCGTGGTCATGCGGGGACTCCCTCGAACACCTCGTGCGTGCGGATGCAGGCGGCGGTGCGGCCGGGCCCGACGTCCTCCTGCGGCGGCATGGCGGTCGTGCACGCCTCGACGACGAACGGGCAGCGCGGCGCGAACGGGCAGCCGGACGGCCGGGCGGCCAGGTTCGGCGGGAACCCGGGGATCGGCACGAGTGCTCGGTCGGGGTCGTCGAAGTCCGGCGCCGAGTCGAGCAGACCCTTCGTGTACGGGTGCCGCGGGTCGGCGAACACGGCCTTGACCGGGCCCGTCTCCACCCGGTGGCCGGCGTACATCACCGCGACCCGGCTGCACGTCTGGTTGACGACGGCGAGGTCGTGCGTGACGAACGCGAGCGCGGCACCCGTGGCGTCGCAGAGCTCCTCGAGCAGCTGGAGCACCTGGTGCTGGACCGTCACGTCGAGCGCGGTGGTCGGCTCGTCGCAGAGCACGAGCTTCGGTGAGCACGACAGCGCCATCGCGATCATGACGCGCTGCCGGAGCCCGCCCGACAGCTCGTGCGGGTAGGCCGCGGCGCGGCGCTCGGGATCCGGGATGCCCGTCCGGCGCATCATCTCGACGGCCAGGTCGTGGGCTGCGGCGCGCGAGAGCCCGAGGTACCGACGCGGCCCCTCGGCGATCTGGTCGCCCACGCGGAGCACCGGGTTGAGCGCGGTCATCGGCTCCTGGAACACCATGGCGATCTCGGGGCCCATGAGGCGGCGGCGTTCCTTCGCGCCGAGGCCCGCGAGGTCCCGCCCGCGGTAGCGGATCGCACCCGAGAGGACCGTGACGCCCTTCGGCAGCAGCCCCGCGATCGCCCGGAGCGTCAGGGACTTGCCCGAGCCGGACTCGCCGACGATCCCGAACCGCTCGCCCTCGGCGATGCTGAACCCCAGGTCCTCGACGATCCGGACGTCGGGGCGCCCCCGGCGTCGGATACCGATGGTGAGGCCCTCGACCTCGAGCAGCGGTGCGGTCGTCGTGGTGCTCGCGTTCGTCGCCGCGGTCGTGGCCGTCGTCGGCATGTCGTGTCGTCCCTCCATGTCAGCGCCTCCGGTCCGGGCTGAGCAGGTCGCTGATGCCGTCGCCGAGCCAGGACAGGCCGAGGCTCGTGACGACCACGACGAGCCCGGGGATCGTCGTCTGCTGCCACTGGGTCGTGATGAACTCCTGGCCGTCGACGATCATCGAGCCCCACTCGGCGGTCGGCGGTTCGATGCCGAGGCCGAGGTACCCGAGCGTGACGATCGCCATGATGTCCATGACGATGTCGCTCATCGCGTAGATGATCGCCTGCGTCATGACGTTCGGGGCGATGTGCCGGACGAGCAGCCGCACGTGGGACATGCCCCCGAGTCGGGCCGCGACGACGTAGTCCTGCTGCTTGGCCACCAGGACCTCGCCGCGGACGATCTTGGCGTAGGACACCCACGACACGGCGGCGATCGCCAGGTAGATGCTCGCCTCGCCCGCCCCGAGGACGAACACCAGCACGATGACCATGACGTAGAAGGGGAACGCGAAGAACACGTCGACGATGCGCATGAGGATCGTGTCGACGATGCCGCCCACGTACCCGGCGATCGCGCCGACGACGCTGCCGACGACGAACGGGATGAGCACCGCGAGGAACCCGACCCGCAGGTCGACCCGCGCGCCCCAGATGAGGCGGGACAGGACGTCGCGGCCGTACTTGTCGGTCCCGAGCCAGTGCGCCGAACTCGGTGACTCGAGCGCCGCCTCCAGGTGCTGCTTGACGGGGTCGTAGGGCGCGATGACGGGCGCGGCGACCGCCACCACCACGAGCAGCCCGACGATGACGATGCCCGCCATGAGCGAGCCGTTCCGGTACCAGGCCTTGAGCGAGCGTGTCCGGGAGGCGCGGCGCCGGTTCTTGAAGCCGACCAACGTCGCCGTGGGGGTGGTCATGCGGCGTTCCCTCCGGCCAGGTCGACCCGCGGGTCGAGCATCGTGTAGACGACGTCGGTCAGGATCCCGACCACGACGACGAAGATGGCGACGAAGAGCGTGACGCCCTGGATCGTCGGGAAGTCACGGGCGAAGATCGCGTTCACCATGAGCGACCCGAGGCCGGGGAGCGCGAACACCTTCTCGATGACGAGCGATCCGCCGACGAGGTACCCGAGGTTGACGCCGATGATCGACACCGTCGGGATCGCCGCGTTGCGGATCACGTGGTCGCGGAAGAGCGGGACCCCGTACGCGCCCTTCGACTTGGCGGTGCCGACGTACTCCGACTCGAGCACGCCGATCATCGACGAGCGGAGGCTCCGGATGATCGTCGGCGACATCGCGATCGCGAGCGTCAGCGCGGGGAGGAACAGGGAGTACAGGTGACCGCCGGCGCCGTTGCCGTAGCCACCGACCGGGAACGCCTTGACGTCGACCGCGAGCAGCAGGATGAGCATGATGCCGACCCAGAACTGCGGCATGCCCTGCCCGAGCAGGGTGACCGCGCGGGCGGCGAGGTCACGGCCGCCGTTGGGCCGCGAGGCCGCCAACGACGCGAGCGGGATGCTGATCGCGAGCGCCATGAGGAGTGCGAGGCCGAGCAGCGAGAGCGTCACGGGCACGGCCTGCATGACGAGCTGCGTGACGGGGAGCTGGTAGGTGAGGCTCGTGCCGAGGTTCCCGTGCAGGATCTGCCCGAGGAACAGGAAGTACTGCTTCCACAGCGGCTGGTCGAGGCCGAGCTGCTGGGTCAGGGCGGCGACGCTCGCCTTCGTCGCGCGCTCGCCGAGGAGCGCGAGTGCGGCGTTCCCGGGCAGGAGGTGCGACAGGAAGAAGACGATGATCGTCACGCCGAACGCGACCGGGATCGCCTGGATGAGGCGTCCGGGGATGAAGCGCAGGCGGTGGAGCATGGGGTGCCTTCCGCAGGGGGCGGGTGTGGATCTGTCTCTTATACACATCTCCGAG